>SSGN01000206.1 GCA_008016945.1 Flavobacteriales bacterium | reverse complement strand
CAACAGGTTGTCGGCCTTCAGTTCGGGGTGTTGCAGCAGGTGCTCCACCACGGCGACGCGTTCGCTGGCGGCGAGCTCCTGTTCCTTGGCGTACTTGTCGATGAGGCGGATGTTGTTCACTTGTTGCCAGATGCGGAACAGCTGGTAGATGGGTGAACTCACCGGCATCACGGGCTTGGGCGGGATGGCTTTCCTGCCGTCCTTGGCCGGAACACCCGTCTCGAAGCGGCATTGCCCTTTGTTGCTGACCTGCGACTTCAGCGGCCGCTGGTAGTAGATCACATAGTCGCGGATGAAGCTGCCCAGATCCTTCCTGAGCCACTTGGCCTGTTCGGCCAGATTGTTCGGGATCAAGGCTTTCACCACACGGTCGCGCAGCGCTTCGTCTCCGAGGTTCGCGTGAGCCTGGAGCTGCCTTGTCCAAATCGTATCGAACTCCTTCTTGAAGGTGTCGCGCAGCACGATCCGCTCCCTGATGCGATAAAACGCATCATCCTTCAGTTGTTGGTGGAAAAATTGGCCGGGAGTAAGACCACTTGCGTCGATGGCTGCATTGATGCTTTCCATACCCTTGCGCCAATCGGTCTTTTGCGCAAGTCGGAACTCGTAGCGCTCGCCAGCCTTGTTCTTCTTCGTGGTGATCTCCAGTTCCTGTTCGGAATCCACCATGTCCTTGATGATCTCCAGCGTGCAAGTGCCTTCGCGGCCATCACCCAGGCGGACCAGGTACTTCACCTTCTTGCCCTTGTCATCGTCCACCTCCACCGACTCGATGAACACCCGTTCGATGCGTTTGCCATCGTCCTTCGCTTCGCCGGGCGCGGCACCGTCCTGCTCGTCCATCAGATCGCCGATGTCCTTGTAGCCGCGCCGCTGGTTCATGTGGTAGAGCACGCGACCGAGCTCCGTCAACGAGATGGGGTCGACCGCCGCCATGGCCCGCAGGCCATAAACCTGTAACGGAGTGAGCACCGGAACATTCGCCCTCGCCTGTTCCCCGAGCCCGTCCGGCCAGGCATCCATGAGCTTCAGCGCCTTCACCAGGTTCGCGCGGCGCAACTTGTAGCGCTGGTGGTTGCGGCGCATGCTGCGCTTCTGGCGGCGGGTATTGTTCTTCGTGATCTTGGCCCCTTGCTCGAATTCCTTCTTCTCATCCCCCATCGGGATGATGCGGCTCCCCATGCCGTGGATCCTCTCCAGGTGTTCTCCGTTCATTTCCACCACGGCCCAGCCCACGCTGTTACTGCCAACGTCCAGGCCCACGATCAGTTCGTTCTTGTTCTCCATGTGCTCGAAGGAATTATCGACACCAATTCGGCTAGGCCGACAAGAATGGTGCCCAAGTGCAGGTGATCAAAATAGAAAAACCGTGCTACATTTGTACTGACCTGAAGTCTTTCACAATAAGGATTTTTCCGTTGTGAGAACTAAGCTTCAAGGCTTACCTGCGGCCCACTTCGGTGGGTCGCAGTCTTTTTCGTACACCCCATGGACCGCCTCACCTTCCTCCGCTCCCTGCTTGGTGGCACCACCCTGCTCACGCTACCGCCGCTGGAGTTGCTGGCACCGGAAGAGCAGGACCGCCTGGCGTGGACCAAGGACGCCCACCCCATCTTCATGTACGATGCCTTCGTGCGGGGGTTCCGATACCACGAGGGGCCGCAGGTGATCCAACGGATCAAGGAACACGACGACCTGGACCTGGTGCGCGAGCGCGACAACGCGCACGACCCCGATGCCGTGGCCGTGTACTGGCAGGGCCACAAGCTGGGCTACCTGCCCATGGGCGAGAACCGCAGTGTGGCCAACCTGATCGACCACGGCCTGCTGCTGGCGGCGTATGTGCTGTACACCGCACCCGAGCTGCCTCCGTGGGAGCAGTGCTTCGTAGGCGTGGAGCTGCTGTTGCCGGCCAACCCGAGCTTCGACGCCTATCTGGAGCACTACCTGGCCCGTCCCGATGCAGGCTACAAGCTGCACCAGCACTACGGTGGTGAACGCGGGGCGGCGGATGGGCCACCGGCCTGACCGGGCAACGGCTCAACGCCGCCGCCACCACACGGCCGCACCCACCACCACCAGCACCAGTGCGGCCAGCACCCACCAGCGATGGCGGTGCCAGAACGGGCGCTGCACCGGGTCCACGTCGCCTACGAGCACCAGCCCCGCCCAGTAATAGGGCATGGCCAGTTCATCGCTCGCCCGTTCCAGGTGGTCCAGCTTGGCGCGGCGCAACGCTTCGTGCTTGGGCATGCCGTCGGCGAGGTGTTCGTAGAAACGCTCGATCACCTCGGCGGTCACCTTCTCGTCGATGTTCCAGAGCGCCATCACCAGGCTGGGGCATCCGGCATAGGCGAAGCCATGGCCAAGGGAGCGCACCCCTTCGCCATCGGTGCGCCCCGCACCCGTTTCGCAGGCGGTGAGCACGGCGAGCTGTGCGCGCAGGTCCAGCTCGTAGATCTCGTAGGCATGCAGGTAGCCGTCGGCGTCGGGATCGAGGCCATCGCCATCCTTGCTGAAGACGAGCCTGGCGTACATGGGGTCGGTGGCGTTCATTTCGGCATGGGTGCCCAGGTGCAGGATGCCGTGGCCCGCGGCCTCCCGTCGGAAACACCCTTCGCTGGCCTCGCTGCCGATGCGCACCCGCGCCCCCAGCAGCGGGCCCAAGGCCTGTGCCGAGCGCACGGCGAAGGGCTGTCGCACGTAGGTGAGGAAGTGCTTGTCGATGCTGGCGGTATCCTTGACCTGGGCCATGTAGCGCCGTTTCACGTCGCCGGTGAAGCCCGGTGCGAGGGCCAGGGCCGCGCCATCGGCCTTGCGCGCGAGGTCGGCGAACTGCACGGCCGTGGTGGCGCTGAGCAGGTAGGCGATGGTGCGGTGCTGCACCAGCAGGTGGGGGATGAAGGAGGTGGCGTCGGCGGGCCGTACCAGGAGGGCATCGAAGGACACCTGATGCAGGGGGCCGTCGGGGACGATGAGCAGCTCCGCCCCCCGGAGATACGGCTCCACCGGCGCGAGGAGGCGCTGGTACAGGCGGTGGGCATGCACGGGGTATTCCGCTGCGTTGCGCGCTTCGATGGCATGGTTGAACGCGCGGACCTCCTCGGCCAGCCCGGCGATGGGTGTGCGCACCACACGGGCCTCGTGCAACCCCACCACGAGGGTGTACAAGGCGCTGTCGGTGACCGCGTACGACACCAGGGTGCGCCCTTCCTTCAGCAGCCGTTGGCGCACCTGGGCCAGGGTGATGGTGGCTTCGCCATAGCGCAGTGCGAAATAGGCGGGATAGGTGCGTTCGATCCGGTCGGCGAAAGCGGCGAAGGCCTGTTCGTGTGCCAGGGCGGCGGTGGCCGAGGCCCGATCGGCCGGATCGATGCCGAGCGCGGCGAGCAGCTCCTGTTCGCGTGCGAGCACCGTATCGGGCACCCCGGCGAAGCGCACGCCTTTGAAGGCATTGAGCCGCTCCTTGAGCAGGGTGGAGCGCCGGGCTTCGCTGAGGGCGAGGAAGCGCTCGGCGGTGGCCTCCTCGCCTCTGGCGACACGACCCTGGTAGGCGATGTCCAGCGCGAGGTGGAACAGCCGGTCCTGCGCGGCCACGAGCAGCAGCTTGGCTTCGGGATCGTGCAAGGCGGCCTTGTTGCGTGCGAGGGCCAGGATGGCCATGTCGAGCTGCTCCTTCCACGCGCTGTTGAACACGCCCTGGGCCAGGGCATGCTCGGCGCGCACCTTCCAGTGGATGGCATCGGGCAGCAGGGCGGGATCCTGCAGCGCGGTGGGTACGCCCTTGCTGCGGACGGCCCGTACCCGATCCGCGAGGTGGGCGATGGCACGGGCGGCATGGTCGCGGGCGGCGGCGTACCGGCCGCTGGCATAGGCGGCCTCGGCCAGCCGCACATCGATGGCCGCCACCTTGTAGTGCAAGGTGTCGTAGGTGTTCACCAGGATGGTGCGGGCGGCGGCGAGGTCGTCGTGGGCGGCCTGTGGCCTGCGGTTGCGCAGGTGGTGTGCGGCGCGGCGTTCCAGGGTCTGCACCAACAGCGGGTCGGTGGCGGCATCCGGGGTGGCGCGGCGGGTGGCCACGGCCGTGTTGAACAGGGTGTCGGCCTGGGCGTGATCGCCGAGGCGGCCCACGATGTCGCCCAGCTTGATGCTTGCGCGCACATGCTCTTCGCTGCGACGTCCGAAGCGGCGTTCGGTGGCCTGTGCATAGGCGGCGACGAGCTGGCGTGCGTTCTCCAGCTGTCCGGCATCCAGCTCCAGGTCGGCCATGCGCTCCTTCAAGGCGAGCAGCTGCGGATCATCGGGCTCCAACACGGCGCTGCGGTCGTCCCAGGCCAGGCGCAGCAGGTCGCGTGCGCGGCCCACATCGCCGACCTGGAAGAACACGGTGGCCATGTTGAGGTAGGTGCGCGAGCGGGCCACCACGGCCTGGTCCTTGGTGAAGGGGTCGTTGGTGGTGGCGACGATGGCATCGCTGTGGCGCAGGCTCTCCTGGTAGTAGTTCCTGGCGCGGGTGGGATCGCCGGCGTTCTGCCAGAGCACGCCGAGGTTGCCGTACACGCTCACCAACCGTTCGCGGGAGGCGATGTCCGGTGCATCGCCCAGGACGTCGCGGGCCTGGAGGTACCACGCTTCGGCCTCGCGGATGCGCCCCAGGTGCCAGCATGCCGCACCGGCGGCCGTGTAGGATTCGGCCCATTGCACCGCGGGGATGGTGTCGGCACGGCGGTATTGGTCGATCGCGCCGAGCGCCCATTGGAGGCTGCGCCGATGATCGCCGAGGACGCTGTGATCGAAGGCGAGGTACTGCCTGGCACGTCCGCGCTGGCCGATGGGGATCGCTGGGGAGCGGTCGGCCAGCGTCACGGCCATGGAATCGACCCGGGCGCATTGGTCCACCGCCCCCACGTCGTAATGGATCCAACTGAGGTCGAAGAGCGCCTCCAGTTCGTGGTCCGCCTGCTCACGTGCCCGCACCAAGGCGAGGATCCGTTCCGCCGCTGCGACACCGGCCTTGGCGCCCTCCACCTTATGGTACGCATGGCCATACTTGTACAGGTAGCGGTGCAGCGAATCGGCCCAGGTGGTCCCGGCGGCGCTGTGGAGCTGCTCCTCGATCAAGCGGATCGTGGTCTTGTGATCCCCCGATCCGTAGGCCTCCGTGATGCGGGCATGGCGTGCGGACAACGGGTCGTGCTGCGCCACCCCGGTGTGTGCCAGGCAACCTCCCCACAGAACCAAGGCGGCGCGCCACATGGTCAGAGGGATCTCTTCACGGCGCGGACCCGTTCGCCGTACACCGGGTCCTGGTCCAGCGGAACGGCCAGGGCTTTCGCACGGTCGCCCGTTCTCACGTAGGCCAGCAGCAGGTACCACCGGGCCTTGGTGGCGAAGGGCGAGGTGGAGCCGGCCAGCTGTTCGAGATCGGGGATGGCCGCTGCGGCATCGCCCAAGGCCAGGCTCGCGCTGGCGCAGAAGTAGCGCAGGGTATCGTTGGCGGGATCGGCATGCAACAAGGTGGTCCAGGCCGTGCGTGCTTCGGCATGGTCGCCGAGCTTGTAGGCCACCATGGCATCGTGGAAGGCGTGATCGGTGGTGGCCCCCATGGCCACGGGAAGGCCCGGGTCGGGCACGAAGTGCTCGGCGAAGAGGCGCTCGGCGGTGGTGGGCCGCAGGAGGAACCAGGCGGCCACGGCCAGAAGCAGCGCCGCAGCCGCGGCATAGCGCAGCCAATGCCCCCCGGAGCGTGGTGCGGCCTCGCCTCGTGCGGCCTCACGTCCCAAGTCCTGCAACAGCCTGTCGAAGCCTCCGAGCTCCACGGCCCGGATGCTGGTGCGGTGCATCTCCAACTCGGCGCGGAGGTCGGCGCTACCGGCCAGCTCCTCCTCGAATCGTTGGCGCCGGGCCGGGGACATGGTGCCCAGTACGTAGGCCTCGATCTCCTCGAAACGCGCTCTATCCTGATCCGTTCTATTCATCGTTGCTGTTGTCCTTCTTCTCCTTCAATGGCGCGGCGGAACGCACGCAGTTTCATCATGCACCGGTACTTGATGGTGCGGATGCTCTCTTCCTCCACCCCCAGCTCGCGGGCGATGGTAGCGAGGTCCTTCCGCTCGAAATAGTACCGATCGAGCACCGTGCGGCATTTGGCATCGAGCCGCTCGTACACCCCGCGCAGCCGCCCGATGCGGTGCTCCAGATCCTCGCCCACGGCATCGGTGGGATCCGGTATGTGTTCATGCGGCACCACCCTCATGTTCTTGTGCGCTGCGGAGCGCAGGTGATCCAGCCATTTGTTCTTCGCCACCCGGAACAGGAAGGCACCCGGATCGGTGGTCTCCTGCAGGGTATCGTCCTTGGCCTTCATCCACAGCACGGTCATGGCTTCCTGGAACACGTCCTGGGCATCGCCCACGGACCCGTGGTTCTGCAACACGAATCCCCGCACCGTGGGGAAGTGCTTCTTGTACAACCCTTGCACGGTGGCGGCATCGTTGCGGCACAGGCCATCCTTCCAAGATGCCGCTACGGTGGCATGGTATGCATTCCCGGTCCGATCCACGTTGGGAGAGCAACGAGGTACGATGATACGGAAAAGCAAGCCGACTGTCCATGGGTGCGATGGTTCCGAGAGCACATCGCAGAAGGTGCCGGAATGTGAACAATGGCCCGGCCAGAGGCGTCGTGGCGCGACCTTTGTGTAACCCGTGAACCTTCCGCATCCTGATGTGTACAGGATCCATAACGGAACCATCCGATCCCATGACCACACCACGGACCATGACCATCCGCACCCTTTCCCTGAGCATGGCGCTGACCCTTGCCGCCACCCTCCTCGCCGCCGACGAAAAAGCCATCCCCTCCAAGATCACCGCCGCCAAGGTGTTCATGCAAGGCGCGCAGGTGAGCCGCACGGCCAGCGCGAGCATTGCCGCGGGCGCAAGCACCGTGGTATTCACGGGGCTGGCCCACCAGCTTGACCCGCAGAGCATCGAGGTCACGGGCAAGGGCGGGTACACCATCCTGAGCGTGAACCACCGGGTGAACCACCTGAGCGAAAGCCCGCAGAAGAAGGAGATCGAGGAGTTGCAGGGCAGGGTGAAGAAGCTGGAGCGCGATGTGGCCACCGAGACGGGGCTGAAGCAGGTGTGGGAGCAGGAGGAACAACTGCTGCTGAAGAACACCGGCATCGCCGGGCAGCAGCAGGGCGTTACGGCCGCACAGTTACAGGCGGTGAACGACTACGTGCGCGAACGGCTGAAGGCGGTGAAGGGCGGCCTCCTCGTGCAGCAGGAGAAGATCAACAGCATCAACGAGGAGCTGCAGAAGCTGAGGCAGCAGATGCAGCAGTTGCAGGCCTTGGCGCCGCGCCCCACCAGCGAGGTGGTGGTGGAGATCACCAGCCCGGCCGCTACCAGCGCCACCTTCACGCTGAACTACTTCGTGCGGCAGGCCACATGGACACCCGCCTACGACCTGCGGGCCACCGGCGTGGGCAAGCCGATCCAACTGTTGATGAAGGCCGAGGTGACCAACAACACCGGCGAGGATTGGGACAAGGTGGACCTGTCCCTGAGCAGCGGCAACCCCACCTTGGGCGGCGTGATGCCCACGCTGCACCCGTGGACGCTGTACATGCACCGGCCGCAGCCACGCCCCACAGCGGGGCGAACGGCCCGATCGGCCTTCGACGAGGACATGCAGCCTCCGCCAGCGGTCTTGGAGCAGGTGACCATCAGCAAAGAAGCCATCCGGTCCGCACCGGTGGCCGTGCAGCAGCAGGCCACCACCATGGAATACACCATCAGCACGCCCTTCACCGTACCCAGCGATGCCAGCCCGCGCACCATCGGCGTGCAGGAACACGCGCTCAACGCCACGTACAAGCACTACGCCACACCCAAGCTGGACAAGGACGCCTTCCTCTACGCCCGCACCACCGGCTGGGAGGACCTGGGCCTGTTGAGCGGCGAGGCCAACGTGTTCTTCGAGGGCACCTTCGTAGGTCAGAGCTATCTGCAACTGGATGTGCCGAAGGACACGATGGACATCTCCCTGGGCCGCGACAAGGGCGTGGTGGTGGAACGCGTGAAGCGCAAGGGCACCAGCGATCGGGGCATCCTCGGCGGCAACCGTACGGCCACCATCGCATGGGACCTCACCGTGCGCAACACCAAGGGCACCGCCGTGGAGCTGGAGGTGCGCGACCAGTACCCGCTGAGCCCGCAGAGCGAGGTGGAGGTGAAGCTCACCGAGAAAGGCGGCGCGCAAGTGGACGACACAAAGGGCATCCTCACCTGGAACATGACCGTTGCCCCGAAAGAGACCAAGAAGTTGGGCTTCACCTACACGGTGAAACATCCGAAGGACATGCCCGTGGTGCTGGAGTGATGCGGGCAAAACGAAGGCTGAAGGCTGAAGTGCCTTCAACCTTCAGCCCTCCCCCTACTCCTTCACGAACCGCACATGCCCGCGTTTGCCATCGGGGTCCGACCGATCAGGACGGCCCGGCATGCCCGAGCGCCCATGCACCCGTGTGGTGTCGCGAACGGACCGTACCGAACACCCTTGTAGCCGGCCGCGTCGCCATCGGACGGATGGAGCGGTGTATCGGCCATGGCCCGGCACCGTGCCAGCCCCCGGCCCTCACATCATCACGAAGAAGCGCTGGATCACCGGATCGGCAGAGGCTCGCAACTCCTCGTAGGTCCCTTCAGCGTAATTGCGGCCTTCGTGAAGCAGGGCGATGCGGTCCGCGGCCCGTTCGGCCACATTCAGATCGTGGGAGATGATGATGGACGACGTACCGTAGTCGCGCTGTAGCTTCAGGATCAGCTCCACCATCTCCAAGCTGGTGATGGGGTCCAGGCCGGTGGTGGGCTCATCGTACAGGACCACCTCGGGTTTCATGATCAGGGTACGCGCCAGTCCGATGCGCCGTTTCATGCCGCCGCTCAGCTCCGAGGGGTACATGTGGCGGGTGTGGGCGAGACCCACGGCATCCAAGGCTTCCTGCACCCGCGCCTCGGATGCTTCGGGTGTGGTGGCCATCCAGTGGCGGCGTAACGGGAACTCGAGGTTCTCCTGAACGGTCATCCCATCGTACAGCGCACTGCTCTGGAAGAGGAAGCCCACCCGCACCCGCAGCCGATCCAACGCAGCATCGTCCAGCGCCAGCACATCCTCGCCCAGGACCTCCACGCTTCCGGCATCGGGTTCCAACAGCCGCACCACGCACTTGATCAATACGCTCTTGCCACTGCCGCTCCGGCCCAGCACCATCACGTTCTCTCCCCTGCGCACATCCAGGTCGAAGCCGCGCAGCACCGCGTTGGCGCCGAAGGCCTTGTGCAGGCCCCGCAGCCGTATCACGGTCTCCCGCTCCATGTTCGTTGCGGGATCCTTCATGCCCCCGGGATGGATGATGTACGCCCACGGTCGCGCGAAAGGCGCACCGGGATCGGAAGCCCTGTCCCCCCCTGCCCCATCGTATTCCTGGTGCCTGTGCGCATCGCTCAATTGATCCCCACGAGATCCGTGAACTGTACGGCGACCAGGTCCAAGATGAAAACCAGCAACGAGCCCACCACCACTGCTCGATGGGCGGCGTTCCCAACGCCGGTGGTGCCCTTCTCCGCATGCCATCCGGCGTGGCAGCCCACCAGGCCGATCACCAGGCCGAAGAGATAGGTCTTGATGAAGGCTGGGATCAGATCGGAATAGGACAGCGCATCGACCACCTGATGCTGGAAGAGCGGCCAGCTCACCGTGCCGTACATGTTCACACCCATCCAACAGGCCACGATGGCGATCACATCGGCCAACACCACCAGGATCGGCAACATCAACGTGGTGCTCCAGACACGCGTGACCACCAAGTAGCGGAAGGGGTTGGTCCCGCTCACCTCCATGGCATCGATCTGCTCGGTCACGCGCATGCTGCCCAATTCGGCTCCCATGCTGCTGCCGATCTTGCCCGCACCGATCAAGGCCGTCACCACCGGCACGATCTCGCGCACCGCACTGATGGCCACCATGGCGGGCAGCATGCTCTCCGCTCCGAAACGCGCCAGCGTGGGCCTGCTCTGCACGGTGAGCACCAAGCCCATGATGAACGCCGTGATGCCCACCAGCGCCAACGAACGGTAACCGTGTACCACGCACTGGCGCAGGAACTCATCCCAGGCGAATCGCCGATGGAAGGCATGGCGGAAGAAACGCCCGGTGAAGTGGGCGAGGCTTCCAACCTCGACGAAGAAGGTAGCGATCGCGGGAGGTAGGCCTGGCATGGGTCGCAATGGCGGGCAAGGTAACGGAGGATGGCGGATACCCGCCAAGGCACCAGCTCGTTCCCCACCTCAGTGGAGATCCAGCACGAGCCCTTCCAGCGCCGCGTCGATGGTCCGGCGTTCTTCCGGTGCCAGCATCACCTGCACGGCGTTGGCGTTCTCCGTGGCCTGCCTGGCATCGCGTGCGCCCACCAACAATACGGTGATGCCCGGCCGGTCCAAGGTCCAGCGCAACACCAGCTGACCCAGGGTACACCCCTTGTCCGCAGCGATGGGCCGCAACGCATTGAGCATGGCGTTCACCCGCTGGATGTTCTGCGAACGGAAGTGCTTGTGGCCCGTGCGGTGATCGCCCGGGGCGAAGACATGGCCAGGTCGGTACTTGCCGGTGAGCAACCCGCGCTCCAACGGGCTGTATGCGATGATGCCCACCCCGTGTTGGGCGGTGTACGGGATCAGCTCCTGTTCCACGGCACGCTTGAGCATGCTGTACGGCACCTGGTCGCTCACCACCCGCGCGTGGTCGCGGGCCTCATTGAGCTGCTCCACCGTGTAGTTGCTCACCCCGATGTACCGCACCTTGCCCTGTTGCACCAAGCGCTCCATGGCCTCCATGGTCTCGCTGATCGGGGTGGTGCCATCGGGCGTGTGGTGCTGAAGCAGGTCGATGTGGTCGGTACGCAGACGCCGCAGGCTCTGTTCGCACTCCTGGATCACGCTCTCCCGACCGGCGTACTTGTACACCTCCAACGGCCGTCCGTAGCGATCCTGGGTGTGCATGCCGAACTCACCCTGCTTCAAGTCCCAACGGAATCCGAACTTGGTGAGCAACTGCACCCGGTCGCGCGGGATGCCTTCCAGCGCTTCGGCCACGACCTCCTCGCTGAGGCCCTGGCCATAGATGGGTGCGGTATCGATCGCGGTGATCCCCGCATCGTATGCGGCGCGGATGGCGGCCACGGCGGCACGGCGGTCCGCGCCACCCCACATCCAGCCCCCGGTGGCCCAGGCGCCGAAGGTGATCACCGGCAGTCGCAGGTCCGATGGTCCGATCGTTCGGTATTCCATGGTGCGAAGGTCGGGCTCTCCTGGTCCGCAGCGCACCAGGACATCCATGCGATGGTGGGGCGCATCGTGACCACGGCGCCTGATGGCCGCCCCCGGCCCCATCCCACGCACCGAACAGCGATGCGCTTCACGGCAAGGCGCTCCGCGGTCAGGCCGGCGTACTGTTGTCGAACACCACCTCGCCGTTGTAACGCACGGTCCAGGTCACGGGCATGGCCTTCTTCATCATGGCGCTCACCCCGCAGAGCTCGTGTTGCGAACGCTGCACCACCGCCAAGGTGGCCTCCCGATGAGCCGGATCGCCCTGCGCATCGTAGAGCAGATGTGCGCTGGTGTACACGATGGGCTTGGTCTTGCTGATCTCGCCCGTGACATCGACACCGAACGAACCCAGCGCGATGCCCTCCTTGCGCAACAGGGCGATCACGTCCATGCCCGTGCATCCGGCCAGGGCGGTGAGCATGAACGGCTTGGGGATCGGGCCTTCGTCATCGCCGCCCACGTGTGGTGGCGCATCCATCACCAAGGTATGTCCGTTCACCAACGCATTGAACTTCATCCGGCCCATCCACTGAGCCTCCACTTTATGTTGCATGGCATCGCATTTCGGAGGTAAAGGTCCGTTCGATCGGTGGAGCGGGGAGTGATGAACATCACCAACGGCAAGGAACACGCGGGGGTACGGACATCGCACAGCCGCCGTTCAATTGTCCATCGCCCCCTGCTCGATCCATTCGCGGATGGTCCGCAGTTCCTCACTGCTTAGCGGAGTACCATTGGGCGGCATGCCCAGGCCATAGGTCTCGGTGAAGTTGATCTTGTTCCACAACACGGATGCTTCGGGATCGCCGGGCACCACGCGCAGTGCCGGGGCCCAGTTCACACTGGGCACGTTCACCAGTTCGCCGTACGCGTATTGTGCGGAGAGATCCATCCCATTGGCCATGGGTGGATGGCAGAGCCAGCAGTGCGCGGTGAAGATGGGGACCACCTCGGCACTGAACGATACGGTGTCCATGGGGATCGTCGGATCCACGGGGCGCGGCACATGGAGCGGACCTTCGTCCTTCGCACAACCGACCAGTACGGCCACCACCAACAAGAGCGCGGAACGATGCGTGGGATGAGGTCTCATGGTCTTTCCTTCCGGGGTTTGACGAACAGGGTGCGGGCGATATTGAAGCCGAGGTGCATGTGGCCTTCGTCGTAGCGGGATGCTGCCGAGGTGTACAGCCGCTGTCCGATGAATTCCTGGCCGCTGGCCAGCACGATCTGGAACACATGGCCGGTGGTGGCCACTTCATACGCGATCGCCAGCGGCTCACGATGCTCCTTCGGCGATCGGCCTTCCACGATCGGCGCCACCTCGAACAGCACGGACCCCTTGGTGCTCACCTTCACCCGACCACTGATCGGCACGGCCAGTGTAAGGTTGGAGCCGCCCACGGGCACCAGGTTGCGGTATGCGGCCACGGCGGCCAGCTGAAGCGAGATCCGTTCGCTGAAGCGCCGGGCCACGATGGCCTCGGTGCTGTACGAAAGACGATGCTTGAAGTGGTAGGCGAACGGCGTCGTACCATCGGCGAAGAAATCTCGATCGCCCACGGCCGGAAGGTCATCGGCCATCAACCCCACGTTGGTCCAGATGGTGATGGACACGGGCACCTCGTTCTCCACGGTCTGTCTCAACAACCTGGCCTTGGCCCCGAGGTCGTACACCTTGCCGTTCTTGCTGCGGCCCAGTTCCAGGTGCATGCCGGTGACGGGTGCGTATTGGAAAGCGAAGCGGATGTTGGCCGGTAGGTCGAGGCCAGCGAACTGTTTCAACGCCTGTTGATCCGGTCCGAACTCACCGAAGCGATGCTGGATCATGAAGCCGAAGGAGCGTTTGCGTGGCACCACTTCGATGCTCTGTGCGTTGATCACCTGCGTACCGGCAAAGGTGCGTGACACGGGCTCCGACGTGGCCGCATCCTGTGCCTGGGCCATGGTCGTACCCGCCGCCGCGATCAGCAGTGAGGTGATGTATCGGAACGGTCGTGTGTTCATTGCGCGAGGGTCCTGAGGTAATGCACCACGGCCCAGCGTTCCTCCCGGCTGAGCACTTCCTCGTAGGTGGGCATGTCGCCGCGGCCATGGGTGATCTTCCAATACAATGCTCCGTTGGACTGGGCCTGCACCGTTGCCGCGGAGAGCTTGGCAGGCGCTGTCGTGAGGCCGGTGGCCGCAGGACCATCACCCTGCCCCTTCGGGCCATGGCAGGTCCAGCACACGGCGGAGAACACCTGCGCCCCTCGCTGTACCGCCTTGGGGTCGTCGACCAACGGATCCTTGTACTGATCCGCTTGGGGCGGGGCCTTCCACGGTTCGGTGGGGGGCTGTGGCCTCGGTCCATCGGCCCAATAGGGGAACAGCAGCATCGGGAGTAGGATGAAGTGAATCATGGCATCGTGTTCAAGGGCTGCGCAACGGTCGGTCCTCACCACCGCGAAGCATGGCCAGCGCCTGGGAGGCCCGCGGGTCGTGGGGTGCGAGCCGTGCCGCACGGGAGAGGTGCTGCATGGCCCGTTCCCTATCGCCAACGCGGGCCAGCAGCACCCCGGTGGTGTAGTGCACCTGCGCATCGTCCGGACGCAGCCGGGCGAGTTCACGGAAATGTTCCAGTGCCTTGCCATGCGCACCGGCCCTGAGGTAAAGCGCGCCGAGGTTGTTGTGGAGCATGGGTGTGGCACCACCGGCCGCGACGGCCTCCTCGAGGTGAGCGATCGCTTCGGCATCGAGCCCCATGCGGCTCTCCACGTTGCCAAGGGCAACCAGCAGTGGTACTTCGCCCGGCACCCGCTCCAGGCCTTTCCGGTAGGCCTCGCGTTCGCGCTGCGGTTCCTTCTGCGTGCCATGTGCGGCGCCCAGCTCGAGGGCGCTACGCACGAGCAGCTCCCGGCTCCGGCCCGTGGAACGTTCCCGCCCCACGGACAAGGCCTCTTCCCACTGGAGCGTGGCCGCGTTCAGATCGCCGCGCCGCGCCATGGTGGATGCCAGGTGATAACGGGCTTCCGCATGGGTGGGATCCTCCTTCAGGATGCCTTGCAACAGCGCCTCGGCCGTGTTGGTCTCGCCACGGAGCAGACATAGTGCGGCCAACTCCTGCCGCTGATCCGCCGGAGCCATGAAACCAATGGCGAGCGCGGACCGGTAATGCCCAATGGCCCGGTCCAGCAACTGGCCATCGATATCACCGGCGTGCTGCACCGTGATCCGCTGGAACAGCGATCGACCGGCCTTGGAGTGATACTGGACCACGGCGGAATGTGCCAGGAAGCCAACAAGCAGGACCACGAGCACCGCGGCCCCGATGCCGGCACGACGCAGGCCACCATCCATCTTCAGCAGTACGCCCCGCACCTGGTAGGCGTTCCGGTACAGCAGTCGACCGCCCACCAGCAGGAGATAGGCACTGCACAGGGCCAAGGCCACGGCCAACAGGAACGGCACCCGATCGTACAAGCCTCGCAGGATGGGCATGGCCACCAGGAAAGCACCGGCCAGGAACAGGTCTTCGCGCCAGGAGTTGCTGAAGCGACCACCGTACGCGCCCATCGGATGCCCCTTGCGGAACAACGGTGGTTTACGGAAACCATACTGCACGGCATTCTCCGGGCAGACCGCCACGCAGTCCAGGTCCTTCAGGCAGCGGGGGTTGGTGACCATGCCATGCATGGCGAGCTCCCGATGCACAAGGATGTCCGACGAACAGACCTGGGTGCACAGGCCGCACTGGCTGCAATCCTTCGCCAGCACGATGCGACCTGGAGCGAGCTGATCGGCGAGGCCGAACAAGGCGCCATAGGGGCAGGCCTGGAAACAGAAACCACGGCTGCCCAAGAGGTACACGATGACGAAGCCGCACACGAAGAAGGTGAACACGGCCACGCCGGGTGGCGGCAGGTTGCGCCACATATCGTCGGTGGTGAACGATGACCAGCGCGAACCGCCCGCCGCCACCACCTCCATGGTCTGCGGCCCCGCACCATGCCAGAGCTGAAGCAGTTGTGGCCAGATGAAGAGATAGAACATCACCGCGATGGGGGCCCAGACCAATGTGCGTGAACGGATCGGCTGCCGCTTGATCCGCAGCTTGTCCATGAGCCAGCCTGCGGCATCTTGAAGGGCCAGGATGTGACAACCCCACGAACAGAAGAAGCGGCCGAAGACCAAGGTGGCCACCATCACCACCGCCATGAGCACGAACCCCGCGGTGACGATGCCCTGGTGGATGGTGTACAACACCTCGTTGAACTCCAGTGGCGCCAGCGTGCGGCCCTTCAACTTCCAGTGCACGAAGTGCGCTACGAAGAGCAGGTGAACGCCCACCAGGGTGGCGATGCGCCACTTCTCATAAGCCTTATATCGCACCGGTCGCTCCATGCCAACTCCTGTGACCGAGCGTCACTGTATCACCACCCGCTTGGAGAATCGCCTGCCCACGAGGTCCACATGGAGGTTATGGATCCCCTTGGCCAGGCCCTCCACGGCGATGGGGTGTCGCCATTGCCCGGCCACGGCGGACCGCTTTTCGTGGTACACCACCCGGCCCAACGCATCCACCATGGTGAGCGCCACATGCGTGTCCCGCAACAGGTGCAACTCCACGGCGAACGAACCGGCATTGGGGTTGGGGTAGACCTGGAAGCCTCGCAACGGCAGTGGCTCCTCCACGCCGGTGCAGATCTCCACTTCAACCTGCACGGGCACCATGGCGCTTCTGCACTCCCCGCCACCGTAGTGGACCTCCCAGTCGTAGAAATAATAGTAGAACGAGGTTCCACCACTGGAACCGGTGATCGTCGCCACATCGCCGATGGCGTAGGGATAGCTCACCTGGGTCCCGTTCCGCCACAGATCGGCCGTACCGGCCACCGTGAGCTTATAGCCATCACCGGGCACGATATCGAAGTCCAGGGTCATGCGTGACTCGCCAGCGGGCAACCAGGCCGACCGCGTGGCCCGCAGCACGCCTATCCGATCCACCAGCTCCACGGTCCGCCATCCGGCATTGCCGGCATACACCTTCACGGACTTCAAGCGGAAGGCCTTCTGGGCATTGAACTCCAGGCGCTGTGCCCCGGCGTGGAAGTCACCCGCACCACTGTTGCTCGCCTTGCCGCCGTGGATCACCGTTCCCGGATCCTCATTCACCCCAGCCACCTGGTAGGTGGTGGTGGCATACAGCGGCGGTGTGGTGAAGTGCGCACCGGAAGCCACGACGTTGCCCGCTGCATCGTACCACACCACATCGGGATCGGCGGAGAACAGCTCAGCCTCGCCACCTTCACAGATGATCACATCATCGACCACCGGCACGGCCGGTTGGGCCAGCGCCGTGACCGTGTATGGCAAGGAAGTGGCGGTGCCGCAATGACCAGTTACCGTGACGGTGTACGTTCCCGGACCGGCGAGGATGCTGTTGGTCGTGGCCCCGGTGCTCCAGAGGTAGGACTGCCCCGCATTGGCCCGGAGCCGCACCTGCCCTCCTTCGCACTGGTAAGCCTGCTCGTCGCAGGTGATGGTGGCACGTGGGGAGGTGGCCGTCTGTTGGGTGAGCGTGAAAGGAACGGCCGTCCAGTTGTTGTCCTCGTTCGACTCCAGCACCCGATCCAGTGGATCGACCTCGTACACGATCCAATACTCGCCATTGCACGCGCCCGACGGAATGTCGATCCACATGCCATCGAGGTATTCGCTGTAGATATCGGTATAGCCGGAGGAGATGCCCTGCCGCACCATGCTGCAACTGTAGTTGCCACCACCCAGCCCGTAGTTGGGGAAACTGGAGACGTTGAGCGTATTGCCCGCATTGTACTGCGTGTTGTCATCCTTGCAGTGATGCGCCACCGCCGGTTGCCCGCAATTGTTATAGTCCATCAGGCAGAAGCCCAACTTGTAACCCTCGTTCACGATAGGCCATTGGCGTGGATCGCTCACCCCGGGTTCGGGCATCCGCAAGCTGTACACACCCCATTGATCGAAGCGCGTGTTCCCCTGCGTGGAGGTGTAGGTCATGCCCTGGTCCAGAACCCGCTCCCACGAGCTCATGGCACTTCCGTTCTTATGGAACACCCGTTGGGTGATCAGCTGTTTGGCCGTTCCGCCGTTGGGGCAGGTGAACTGCTGTTGAGCGTTCGGATCATAGACCTCGAAGGTGTCCACCCCACAGGTGAACCGTCGATATCCCGAGACGTCCACCCCACGGATCTCCATGGGTCCCAAACCGATGTTCGGCGTACTACCACTGATCCGGATGCGACCCGGTGTCTCCGATGGACCGGAGAGGTAGTTGAGGATGCCATACCAGGAGATCGTAAGATCGGGCAACAGGTCGCATTCCTGCGCACCTCCAGGGCAAACACAGGAAGTGGCATTGGTCGTCGTGCACTGGCCATGGGCGTCGGGCGCGCGCAGCAAGAAGAGACCTGGGATCAGCAGGAGTAAGTGTCGTGTCCGTACCATGTGAGGGTGGGTTTTCGTTGGGACCGGAGGACGGCCACCGGTCGACTTAGGCAATATTAGGACGTTCTCGTCCCCTTTATATGATACATGTCATACTTTTGTTTCACCACTCATTGTGATCCTACGGCCAACCCATGCACCGTCCCCTCCTCCTCGCCCTCTTCGGATGCACCCTGCTGGCTGCCAGCCTTCCTTCCTGCAAGAAGGATGCGGAGGACACCGCGTCGCCCACAGCACCGAGCGCCCCCTCCGCCCGTTCCACCTTGGCGTTGGCGCACCATGTGGATGGCGCACCATTGGAATACGACACCCTGCGCTACGCCAACGAAGCGGGGCACGGATACAGCGTGACCCGCTTGGAATACTACCTCAGCGCCCTGACCTTGATCGGCTCCAACGGCACATCGGACCACGTGATCGCCGGTCCATGGTACATCCATGGCGCCAACGGATCGTCCATCGACCTCGGCGTTCTTCCCGCAGGAACGTACGCTGGTGCCACCGTGCTCCTCGGCCTACCTCCGGACCTGAACCAGACCGGCGCCCTACCGAACACCATGGAGAACCTGAACATGGCCTGGCCCGACATGATGGGCGGTGGCTACCACTTCTTGAAGTTCGAAGGACACTTCATCCACAACGGACAGCCCAATGGCTTCGCCATGCACCTGGGCCGCGACGCGAACCTGCCCACCTGCGCCATGGCACAGCCATTCACCCTGGATGGCACTGCGGACACGCTCACGCTTAGGTTCAACCTCAACGAAGTGTTCCGCACCCCGCACACCTATGACCTGCCGTCCGGGAACATGTCCATGGGCAGCATGGCCTTGATGGGTCTCTTGCGCGACAACTGTGCCGATGCCTTCACCCTGGTGCATACGCCATGAGAGCGTCCGTGGCCGCCGCCTTCATCACCCTGGTCATGCTCGTGACCACCATGGCCTGTCGGCATGACGACCTCGAAGGGATCCAGCCGGACCTCTCCCGCACAACGCCCTTGGAACTCGACGTGCCTTCGTACTTCCCGCCGCTGAACATACCCGCGGACGATCCCCTCACCGTGGAAGGTGTGGCCTTGGGCCGCCGGTTGTACTACGACACCCTGCTCTCGCACAACGGGCCCTTCCAGGGCCGCGCCTGCGCCAGCTGCCACGATCAGTCCCGGTCGTTCACCGTTCCCGGCAACGGCACCAACGTTCTGCCGCATGTGAATCTGGCATGGAGCACCAACTTCCTCTGGAACGGCAAGGTGAGCGGAACCCTCGAGGACATCCTGCGCTTCGAGGTGGAGGACTTCTTCCAAGTGGATGTTGAACCGCTACGGAACCACCCGGAGTACCCTGCGCTCTTCCGCCAAGCGCTCGGCACCAACACCATCACCCGCCATGATGTGACCCGCGCCCTGGCGCAGTGGTTCCGACGACTGACCTCCACACGCAGCAAGTTCGACCAGGTCAAGATGGGGCAGGCGGTATTCACCGTGCAGGAGCAGCTCGGTGCCATGATCTTCTTCTCCGAAGCCGGCGACTGCTTCCACTGCCACACGAGCCCGCTGATGACCGACAATGCCTTCCACAACATCGGCCTGCAGTCCGCCTTCAGCGGCTACGATGTGGGGCGCTATGCGATCACTGGCGCGCCGATGGACATGGGCGCCTTCAAAACGCCCACCCTGCGCAACATCGCCCTCACCGCTCCCTACATGCACGATGGGCGCTTCCAATCCTTGGAAGAGGTGATCGACTTCTACAGTGGCGGCGTGCAACACAGCCCAAGCCTGGATCCGATCATGACGAAACCCGGAACCGGCATCACCTTGGGACTGACCTCACAGCAGAAGGCCGACCTGATCGCCTTCCTGCACACCCTCACGGACGAAACGTTCGTTACGGACCCCGCGCTTGGCAGTCCATTCTGATCGTAGCCGAAAAGAACGGAAGGCAGGGCCGCCAACCTTGTTGCGGAACGATGGAGTGCGACCGCACCTTGGGGGAAGTGGTCTACTTTGCAGCACCAATGGGAACCACACCTGCAAGTCCGCTGATCCACCTGGACCAGCTCATCGCGCGCTATTGCACCCCGAAGTGGCAGGAGCTCTTGCGAAAGCAGAACACCCGGCTGGAATTCGGCAAGGGCGAGGCCATCTTCGCCTCCGGCCAGAAGGCCGAACACATGTTCATGGTACACCGCGGCCGCGTGAAGGTGGTGGTGCACCAACCGGGCGGCAAGGCACGCATCATCCGGCTGGCCGGCGATGGCGAGGTGCTGGGGCATCGGGCCATCGGCGACGAACCCACCTACGCCGCCAGCGCCATCGCCCTTACACCGACCACGGTGAACGTGATCCCGATGGAGCTGTTCCTCAGCACCCTACAGGCCAACAACCTGTTCTGCTATCATTTCCTGCTGTACTTCGCCGCGGAGATGCGCGTGTTGGACCAACAGCAACGCGATCTGATGGAGATGGAGGTGGCGCAACGCGTGGCCCAGGTGCTCCTGCTGTGCCAAAGCACCTTCGGCATGGACCGCGAACGGCCCACCGTGCTGGCGTACACCCTGCCCCGCCGCGATATCGCCAGCATGGCCGACACCTCGTACGAAAGTGTGATCCGCGCCCTCTCCGACCTGCAACAGCAGGGGATCATCGAGCTCGTGGGCAAGGAGGTGCGTATCCGTAAGGGTAAGACGATGGAGCGAATGGTCAGCGGGCGGAAGTCGATCCCGCGGGCATCCAATCGGCCCAGTTCGTAGCCGTCTCGTAGAGCCTGGCATGCGCCAGGCGGAGGTCCGTTGGCAACCGCTGCGACACGCGCTCCACGATGTCGCGCAGCAGGTTCTCACAGGTCGGTTGCCAGGGCACGAACACGGTGCGTGCGAAGAGCGGATGATCCATGGGGATCGCGGGCCGTTCCTCCAGGTGCAGGACCAGCGCATGATCATAGTGCGTAAGCACGGACTGATGAACGATCGTCTTCAACACGCCGAAGTCCATCACCATGCCTTCATCCGCGGCACCTGCTGCACCAAGGCGACCGGCCACCGACACCTCCAGCACATAGGAGTGGCCATGGATATGCCTGCAAGGGCCGGGATAGCCGCGCAGGGCATGGGCCATCTCGAAGGTGAAGCGCTTATTGATCCGTAGGTGTTCCATGGCCCTCTTGCCGATCCCTCCACTCACCCCAGTGGTTCGAACCACGCCGTGAAATGGCGCAGGAACTTCGGCTCCTTCACGATCCGATAGCCCCGAACATCGTGTCGGGTGCGGATGATCTCCTCGAAGGTCTCCGCCACGTATTCGATATGGCTCTGCGTATACACGCGACGCGGGATCGCCAGGCGCACCAGTTCCATGCGGGCGGGCCGTAAGGCACCATCGTCCGCATAGGTGCCGAACATCACCGAACCGATCTCCACGCTGCGGATCCCTCCCAGCCGGTACAGCTCGCACACCAAGGCCTGTCCGGGATACTCATGCGCCGGTATGTGCAGATACAGCTTCTTGGCATCCACGTACACGGCATGGCCACCGATGGGGCGCATGAGCGGAACACCCAAGGCATGCAACTTCTCTCCCAGGAAGGTGGTGCTCCGGATGCGATAATCGAGGTAGTGTGGATCGAACACCTCATCCAGCCCGACAGCGATCGCCTCCATATCGCGGCCGCTGAGCCCGCCATAGGTGGTGAACCCCTCGGTGATGATGAGCAGGTTGGTACAGGCCTCGGCCAGTGCGCCATCGCGCAAGGCGAGGAAGCCACCCATGTTCACCAGGGCATCCTTCTTCGCGCTCATCACGGCACCGTCGGCCAGGGCGAACATGCGCTGAGCGATGGCGCGGTACGAAAGACCCTCCATGCCCGGCTCACGGTGCTTGATGAACCAGCTGTTCTCCGCGATGCGGCAGCAATCCAGCAGGAAGAGCACCCCGTGGCGCTTGCAGATGCTCGAAACACCTTCAGCATTGGCCATGCTCACCGGCTGACCTCCTCCGCTGTTGTTGGTCACGGTGAGGATCACCGCACCCACCTTGCCTTTGTGCTCCTTCAACAACTGATCCAGCGCGGCCACGTCCATGTTGCCCTTGAACGGGTGCTGCAACGCGGGATCACCGCCCTCGGCGATGGGGATGTCGATGGCGGTGGCACCCGTGAACTCGATGTTGGCGCGCGTGGTGTCGAAGTGGGTGTTGCTGATGAACACCTTGTCCGCCCCCCCGAGGTGACCGTAGATGATGCGCTCCGCCGCCCGGCCCTGGTGCGTGGGCAGTACATGATCCATTCCGGTGAGCTCCTGTACGGCCGCCTCCATCCGCTCCCACGAGCGCGATCCCGCGTAGGCCTCGTCGCCTTCCATCATACCTGCCCACTGGTGCGCGCTCATGGCACTGGTACCACTGTCGGTCATCAGGTCGATGATCACATCACGCGAGCGCAGCAGGAAGGGGTTGTGGTGCGCGGCCTTCAGCTGTTCCACGCGCTCGGCCTCGGTGCTCATGCCGATGGGCTCCACGCTCTTGATGCGGAACGGTTCGATGATGGTGCGATGTTTCATTGTTGAGGGGGGTGATAGTGGCGAGGGTGGTGAGAAAGGTGGGGGTGGTGAGAAGGGTGATGGAGGTAAGTGAAGTACGGGAGGTACGTGCTACTGGTCATGGTGCGGAGGTGCCTTCTTCACTTCCTTCACCTCCTTCACAACCTTCACCATCTTCTCCATTCTCTCCATTTTCTCCATCTTCTCCCTTCTCACCACCTTCACCCGCATTCACCCCAACCGTTCAAAACGCGCCTGAAAGAAGCGCAGGTATTTCGGCTCGTACACCATCTTCAGCCCGGTGATGGTGTCCCGGCGCTCGTACACACGCTGTACGCTCTCCGCGATCACGTCCATGTGGGCTTGCGTGTACACCCGCCGGGGGATGGTGAGCCTCACCAGTTCCAGTTCGGGGTAACAGTGATCACCGGTCTCCTTGTCGCGGCCTGCGCTCACGATGCCACGTTCCATGGCCCGCACCCCCGAGTCGATGTAGAGCTCGGCGGCCAAGGTCTGCGCCGGGAAGGCGGTCTGTGGCAGGTGCGGCAGGAAGGCCTTCGCATCGAGGAAGACCCCATGCGTACCCACCGGCTTCACGATGGGTATGCCCATGTCGAGCAGCTTCTGTCCGAGGTAGAACACCTGGCCTACACGGGCACGGATGTGATCATCCTGTACGCTCTCCGCGATACCGATGGCCATGGCCTCCATGTCGCGGCCCGCCAATCCGCCATAGGTGTGCAGGCCCTCGTACACCACCACCATGTTCCGCGCTTCTTCGAACACCTCCCACTCGTTGGTGGCCATGAACCCACCGATGTTCACCAAGGCGTCCTTCTTCGCGCTCATGGTGGCCCCATCGGTGAGCGAACAGATCGCGTGAACGATCTCCGCCACACTTCGATCACGCTGCCCTTCCTCCAGTTGCTGGATCATGTAGGCGTTCTCGGCCACGCGTGTCATGTCGTGGATGATGCGGATGCCATGCTTGGTACAGAGCTCGCGCAGGGCCTTGAGGTTGGCCAGTGAGATGGGCTGCCCGCCGGCCATGTTCACCGTGGTGGCGATGGAGACGTACGGGATCCTCTTCGCACCGTGCTCGTCGATCACCCGCTGCAGCTTCGCAAGATCCACATCGCCTTTGAAGGGGAAGGTGCTCTGTGCATCGTGCGCCTGATCCACGATGATGTCCACGAAGCTGCCACCCGCCAGCTCTTGGTGGAGCTTGGTGGTGGTGAAGTACATGTTACCGGGCACGATATCGCCCGGCTTGATGAGGATGCGCGAGAGGATGTTCTCCGCACCCCGCCCTTGGTGGGTGGGTACGATGTACTTGTATCCGTAGTACTTCTGGATGGCCGCCTCCAGGTGATAGTAGTTGCGGCTGCCAGCGTACGCTTCGTCGCCCAGCATGAGCCCGGCCCACTGGCGGTCGCTCATGGCGCTGGTGCCGCTGTCGGTGAGCAGGTCGATGTAGACGCGCTCGGAAGGCAGCAGGAAGGTGTTGTACCCCGCTTCGACCAATGCCTGCTCGCGCTCCGCGTGCGTGGTCATGGTGAGGGGTTCCACCATCTTGATCTTGTAGGGCTCGGCCCAGGAGGTGTGCTTCACTGGCATGTGTGGGCCGGACGCACGCTATGGGAGAACCGTCCGGCACCGCAAAATTCAGCGGATGAATTGGTCCGGATGCTGACGATGGTCAGGGTGGGTTGTGAACGCCCCCCTACGCCCTCTTCCTATAATTCAGCACTGCCAACCCGTTCACCACCACGGCGAAGATCCCGATCACCACGAAGTGGCGGGCCATGTCCATGAAGCCGCTGCCCTTCAGCAGCACCATGCGCACCACTTCCACGAAGTAGCTCACCGGGTTGAACCATGTGATGCGCTGCGCCCAGTGCGGCATGTTGTCGATCGGCGTGAAGAGGCCGCTGAGCAGCACGAAGATCACGAGGAAGAACCACGAAAGGAACATGCTCTGCTGCTGCGTGTCGCTGACGGTGCTGATGAGCAGGCCGAGGCCGAGCATCACCCACAGGTACACCCCCGCGAACGCGAACAGCAGGAACACGCTGCCCTCGATGGGGATGTGGAACACGAGCCTGCCCACCGTAAGGCCGAACGCGAGCAGGAACAGGCTGATGAACCAGAAAGGCAGCAGCTTGCCGAGGATGAACTGCCACTTCTTGATCGGCGTGACGTTGATCTGTTCGATGGTGCCGATCTCCTTCTCGCGCACGATGTTCATGCTGCTGAGGAACATGCCCGCCAGCGTGACCAGCACCACGAGAAGCCCCGGCACCATGAGGTTCTTGTAGTTCATCCGCAGGTTGTACCAGAAGCGCGGGACCACGTCCACGGGCGGCGCAGGCGGCCTGTCCAAGCCGTGCATGCGCTGCACCACATGCACCTGTTCGTCGGCGATGATGGTGCGCGCGTACACCAGCACAAGGCTGGCGAACTGGCCGTCCACGCCGTTCAGGTCCAGCATCAGCGGCGCGCGCTCCCCGCGGTACAGGGCGGCCTCGAAGCCTGCGGGGATGCGCAGGAAGGCATCGGCGCGGCCATCGTCCAGCGCGGCCATGCCCCCGGTGAACCCGGCGTGCGTGCCGTCCACGCGGAAGCGGTCCGAGGCGCGGAAGCGCTCCACAATCCCGCGCGAGGCGGTGCTTCCGTCCATGTCGTTCACCAGCAGGCGCACGTTGCGCACCTCGAAATCCGCAGCATGCACCAGCACCAGCAACTGCACCAAGGGAGCGATGAAGATGATGGGCAGCATGCCCTTGTTCCTGAAGATCTGCAGGAACTCCTTGCGCAGCAGATGGCCGACGATCCTCATGGGGTTGCCGTGTTCATTGCAGGCGCACTTTGAATTGGCGCATGCTCAGGGCGAGCAGCGCGGCGGTCATGCCGAGCAGGATCAGCGTCTCGCGCCACAGCACGTCGAGGCCCACGCCCTTGAGCATGATGCCGCGCAGCACGATGATGAAGTGCTTGGCGGGCATCACCTCGCTCACGATGCGCAGGAACAGCGGCATGCTGGTGGTGGGGAAGATGAAGCCGCTGAGGAGGATCGTGGGCATCATCAGCACGAAGAGCGAGAGCATGAGCGCCGTCTGCTGGTTCTCCGCCATGCTGCTGAAGAGCAGGCCGAGGCTGAGCGCGCACATGATGAAGAGCAGCCCTTCGAGGATGAGCAGCAGGAAGCTGCCGTGCATGGGCACCTGGAAGAGGAGGAGCGCCACGCCGAAGACGAAGGCCGCGTTGAGCAGCGAGAGCAGCAGGTAGGGCACGGCCTTGCCGATGATGATGAGCGTGGGGCGCAGCGGCGACACCAGCAGGATCTCCATGCTGCCCTGCTCCTTTTCGCGCGCGATGCTGATGGAGGTGAGCATGGCCGAGACGAGCATGAGCACCACGGTGAGCACGCCGGGCACGAAGAGGAATACGCTCTTCATCTCGGGGTTGTAGTGCAGGCGCGATTCCACGGGCATCACTTCCACGGTGCGTTTCGAGGGGTCGCGGGCCGACCACTTGGCGATCATCTGCGCGCCGTATCCGGTGAGGATGCTGGCGCCGTTGGGGTCGGAGGCGTCGGCGATCAAGGCCACCTGCGCGCGCCCTTCGTCCACGCGCCGCGCGAACTGCGGACCGATGACCACCACCATGCGCGCCTGGCCGGCCTTGAAGGTGCCTTCGATCTGCCCGGTGTGGGACAGCTGCCCGGCATCGATGAAGTGGCCCGATGCGAAGAGCGCGTGCGTGAGTTCGGTGCTGCGCGCATCGTGGCTCATGTCCAGCACCGCCACCCGCGCCTCCTTCACCTCGGTGTTGATCGCGTAGCCGAACAGGATGATCTGCAGCACGGGCATGCCGAAGAGCACCAGCAAGGTGCGCCGGTCCCGCAGGATGTGCAGGAACTCCTTTTTGACGAAGGCGGCGAAGGGGCTCACGGTGCGCTTGTGTTGGTGGTGGTCGGTCATTCCGCGCGCTTGCTGCCACGCGCCAGTTGGTAGAACACTTCGTCCATGGTGCCGCCGTAGTGGCGTTGCAGGGCCTCGGGCGTGTCGCACGCGGCCATCACGCCGTCCACCATGATGCTCACGCGGTGGCAGTATTCGGCCTCGTCCATGTAGTGCGTGGTGACGAACACGGTGACGCCGCGCGCGGCCGCCGCGTAGATCATCTCCCAGAACTGGCGGCGCGTCACCGGGTCCACACCGCCGGTGGGCTCGTCGAGGAACACGATGCGCGGTTCGTGGATCAGCGCCACGCTGAAGGCGAGCTTCTGTTTCCAGCCGAGGGGCAGGTCCTGCAGGCGCATGCGGGCGTGGGCCTCCAGGCCGAGGTCGGCGATCAGCTGGTCGGCGCGTTGCTTCAGCCGCGCGTTGTCGAGCCCGTACACGCCGCCGTAGAAGCGGATGTTCTCCATCACCGTGAGGTCGTTGTACAGGGAGAAGCGCTGGCTCATGTAGCCGATGCTGCGCTTGATCTCCTCGCTCTGCGTGTACACGTCGAACCCGGCCACGCGCGCCGTGCCTTCGGAGGGCTTGGAGAGGCCGATGAGCATCTTCATGGCCACGGTCTTGCCCGCGCCGTTGGCACCGAGGAAACCGAAGATCTCGCCGGCGCGCACGTCGAGGTCGATCCCCTTCACGGCGGTGAAGTCGCCGAAGCGCTTGGTAAGCTGCCGCGCGTGGATCACGGGGGTGGTATCGGCGGTGGTGCTCATCGCATCAGGTGCATGAAGAGGTCCTCGATGTTCGGGTCGATGGGCTTCAGCGCCACGCCGTGCAGCCCTTGTGCTTGCAGCGATGCCGCGATGGCGGCGGTGTCCAGCGCCTGGTTCGAGGTCACGTGCAGCGCGGTGCCGAAGGGGTACACGCGCTCCACGCCGTCGATCGCGCGCAGGGCGTGGAGCAGCGTGTAGGGGTCGGCGCCGGTGGCGGCATAGAGCGGCCTGTCGAACGCGGCGATGACCTCCTGCGGCGTACCCACCTGCATCAGGCGCCCGCCCTGGATCAGCCCCACGCGGTCGCACAGCGCGGCCTCGTCCATGTACGGCGTGCTCACGATGATGGTGATGCCCTCGGCCTTCAGCTTGCGCAGCATGGCCCAGAACTCGCGGCGGCTCACCACGTCCACGCCGGTGGTGGGCTCGTCCAGGATCAGCACCAGCGGCTTGTGGATCAGCGCGCAGCACAGGGCCAGCTTCTGTTTCATGCCGCCGCTCAACGCACCCGACCGCCGCTGCGCGAAGGGCTCCAGCATCACGTAGATGTCCTTGATCAGGTCGTAGTTCTCTTCCACCGTGGTGTTGAACACGCTGGCGAAGAAGTCGAGGTTCTCGCGCACGGAGAGGTCGCGGTACAGCGAGAACAGGCCGGGCATGTAGCCCACGTTGCGGCGTACGTAGCGGTAGTCGCGCACCACGTCGCGGCCGTCGAAGGTCATGCGCCCGGTGTCGGGCAGCAGCAGCGTCACCAGCAGCCGCATCAGGGTGGTCTTGCCCGCGCCGTCCGGACCGATCAACCCGAACAGCTCGCCGCGCGGAACGGCGAAGGAGATGTCGTGCAAGGCCTGCACGGCACCGTACTTCTTGCTGATGTCGGATACTTGGATCATTGGGGGGGGGATCATCCTAGCGCACACGTAGGGTCGACCCAATGGGTCGACGCTACTGGTGCGCTGGGCCATGATCCGCATATCATCTGATCGTCTGATCCGCCATTCCACCCAGATACACCTCACCCGGCATACCGCGTTTCAGCCGCCCGTCGGTATTCGCCACGCGCACCTTGAAGGCGTACACCATGTCCACACGTTCCTCGCGGGTCTGGATGGTCTTGGGGGTGAACTCGGCTTCGGTGCTGATCCAGCTTACGCGGCCGGGCAGCTTGGTAAGACCTTCGCCGGTGTCCACGCCCACCTGCACTTCCGCGCCGATGCGCAGGCGATCCACGCCCGCACCGGAGATGTAGGCCCGCAGCTCCAGCGTGTCCAGCGCGGCGATGCGGTACAGCGCCTTGCCGGGTGCCATCAGCTCATGCGCTTCGGCCAGCTTCGTCGCCACCGTGCCGCGTACCGGGTTCACGATGGACTGGTCGCGGATCTGCTGACGCAGCAGTTCCTCGCGTGCGTTGTAGGCGCGCACCTGCGCCGCGATGCCGGGGTTCTGTGCGGCCAATGCGGCCGACTGCTTGCGCTGGATGGCGATCTGCCCGCGGATGTCGTCGAGCTGTTTCTCCGTGGCGGCCTTGCTGGCCACCAGTTTCACGAAGCGCTCCTCCTCGCGTTGCAGATCCTTGAGGCGGGCATCCTGAACGGCGATCTGCGCCACCAGGTCGCCGGAACGGCTGGCGGTGGCGGCGCGGCTGGCGGCCACTTCTTCGGCCTGCAAGGCCAGCAGCACCGTGTCGATGGTGCCCACCAGCGCACCGGCCTCCAGCAGCATGCCCTCCTCCACGCGGAAGTCGAGCAGCAGCCCCGCGCCCTTCGCGCTCACCATGGTCTCCACGGCCTCGAAGTTCCCGTAGGCATCGGCGTCGCCATTGCCGCCGTTGCAGGCGGAGAGCGTGATGCTTGCGATCAGCAGAATGGATGTGTTCCTCATTGTCCGGCGATGTTGAGGCGCACGCGTTGGGCGAGCAGCCGTTGCAGTTGATGGATCTCCAGCCACAGGCGTGCGGCGTTCTCCTTGTCCAGTTCGGTGATGTAGTCGGCGGCGGTGGCCGTGCCCAGCGTCAGTTGTTCGCTGCGTGCGCGGGTCACCGAGGCGCGCAGGTCGATCAGCTCGCCGTCCTTCTCCAGCAGCCGGTCGTACTTGTGCAGCTCCTCGTCCTGCGCGGACAGCGCCATGTGTACCTGCCGCAACGCACGGTCGCGTTCCACCACGAGCATGTCGCGTTGCAGCTCGGTGATGGAGCGTTGGCGCTTCACCTGCCCCCAGTCGAGGATGCGCCATTGCAGGCCGATGCCCGCCAGCAGCATGGGCCGCATGGTGGGGTCGAGCATGTTGTAGCCGGGATCGCCCACACCGGCGTTGCCGAACACGTTCAGCGTGGGGCGACGCATGGCCACACCGATGCCGAGCTGTGCGTCCAGCGCCTGGGCCCGCAGGTCGAAGGCCCGGATGTCCGCGCGTTGCGTGGGGTCCACGGCGGCGTTGCCCACCTCCTGCGGACGTTGCAGCGTGGCATCGCGGTCGGCGTCCACGCCGGTGAGCAGCGCAAGGTCCGCGCGCATGTTGCGTTCCGTGGCCTCCGTGCGGATGCGCTCCTGCATGGTGGACACCAGTTCGGCGCGCAGCAGGTCCTCCTCGCTGGGCAGGGCCGCGCCCGCTGCCACCGCGCCATGCACGCGGGCGCGTTGCTCTTCCAGGGTGTTGGCCTTGGCATCCAGCAGGCGCAGTTGCTCGGCGCACACCAGCACGCTCATGTAGCGTTGGATCACCTGCGCCTTCAGCTCGATGGTGCGGGCCTCGGCCTCCATCCGCTGGCGGTCGGCGTCGATCACCTGCAGGCGGCGGCGCTCGCGCGTGGCGTTGCCGTCGTAGAGCGTCTGGTTGAAGTTGAGCAGGATGCGGTGGAAATCCAGTGGCACCTCGGGCAGCGCCAGGCCGGGCAGCGACCCCGTAAAGCCCATCTGCTCGTTCTGGATGGTGCTCTGCGCGTTCAGCGTCAACTGCGGCAGCCACGTGGTGGCGCGGTCGCGGTCGTACATGGCGGCGGTGGCGTCGATGTCGCCGAGCTGCTGCTGCACGCGATCGTGGCGCAGGGCCCGCGCAATGGCCGAGTCGAGGGTGAGCGGCTGCGCATGCACCGCGCAGGCCGTGATCCACGGAAGTAGGAAGAGGCTGCGTTTCAGAAGCTGCGTGCAGATGCCTTCACCGCAGAGACGCCAAGGTGCAAAGCCGCGCAGAGGGCGTGGATGCCGACTCAGCGTCCGCTGCTGAGGCGCGGAGTTCCCGCTGCGCGGGATGGAATGCCAATTGGTTCTCATGGCGTGAGGTGTTGCCGCAGGACAGCGGTGATGTGGGCCTTGCGCGCATCGAGGAAGAGCGTGCGCTGCGCCTTGTTGAGCTTCATGACCTTGGTGATGCCGGGCAGCGTGCCGAAGGTGAACGCGCACAGGGCGATGGTGTCCATCATGAACTGCAGGCCGCTGGCGCGTTCCGGCGGCAGGCCCAGCGCCTTCAGCTCCGGCTCCACGGTGGCCACCACCTTGAAGAGCGTGTCGCGCGCGGGGGTCTCGAGGATCACGCCAGGGTTGCGCTGCATCTCGAACAGTACGAAGGCGGGCAGGCCCGGCACCTCCTCCAGCATGCGGAAGTAGCCGTCCACCATCCGGGGCACCTTGTCGTGCAGGCTGCCTTCCTCCCGCAACAACACGCCCACCTCCTGGTACAGCAGCCCGGCCTGTTGCACGAACACCTCGCGGAAGAGCCCTCCTTGGTCTTGAAGTAGTAGTGCAGCAGGCCCTTGTTCACCCCGGCATTCTCCGCCAGCTCGCGCATGTTCACGCCGCTCATGCCCTTGGTGCGGAAGAGCTTCATGGCGGCCGCCACGATGCGCTGCCGGGTCTCGTTGTCCTTGGGCTTACCCATTCGGGTAACAAAGGAAGGGGAATTTACCCGGATGGGCAAAGTTCGGGCACGTCTGTAGAGGCT
>SSGN01000193.1 GCA_008016945.1 Flavobacteriales bacterium | reverse complement strand
GCTTCAACCTATACCTGGTGGACGAGAGCTTGTCGCCCGCGCCTTCGTACATGCGCACGGTGATGCCCTTCTCGTCCACTTCCTCCACTCGAGCCAGCTTGCCATTGAAGTAGGCCTTCTCCACATCGTTCTTCACGAACATCACCTGTGCGCCCTCCTTCAGCTCGATCCGCTCCAGCACCGGGTACATGCTCTCCGGGAAGTCACCATCGGTGATGGCCTCGAAATGGAACGCCTTGCCCGGCAATGCCTCCAACGCGACCCGATTCAACTCATCGGCCTTGTGGTTGTGCGTGGTGAGGGTGATCACACCACCGGCACCCTCAGCGCTGATCTCCGCCCCGTGGTACTTGTTCAGTTCGGCCACATCCGCAGCGGTAACAGTGTTGTTCCGCAGGTTGTTCAGCAGGTGAATGAAACCCTCGTCCTGCTGCCGAAAGATCCGATCCAGCTCGATGTGCGCGTAGCCGTGCTGCTTCAGCACATGCGACTCGAAGAAGTGCATGCTGGTATAATACCGTTGCATCACCCGCCATTCATCATCCTTCACCACGGGAGGCAACTGGTACAGGTCGCCGATGAGCAGCACTTGCGCACCACCGAAGCTCTGGTAGCGGTTCTGACGCACGGCCCGCATGCGGTGATCGATGGCGTCGAGCACATCGGCACGCAACATGCTCACTTCGTCGATGATGAGCAGATCCACTTCGCGCAGCACGTTGCGCCGGATGTTGTTCAGCGGATGCCGCCGGTTGAGCGTGTCCTGGTCGGTGAAATTCCCGTGGGTGATGTCACCGGGCAAGTGCCGCTCGGGTACGAACGCGCCGAAGGGCAGCAGGAACTGGCTGTGGATGGTGACCCCGCCCGCATTGAGCGCGGCGATGCCCGTGGGTGCGAGGATGACGAAGCGCTTGTGCGTGCTGGCCGCCAGTTTCCGGAGGAAGGTGGTTTTACCGGTCCCGGCCTTGCCAGTGAGGAAGACGTGGCGGTTCGTGCTGTTGACGAAGCGTGCGGCCAGCGTGGCCATTTCGGTCTCAATATGCTCCATGGCTCTCTGCTGGCATCGGGCGGAACGTGAGAACGCATCCACGACCGCTAGGCCGCCATCAACGCCCAGCCAGCGTGCCCCTCGGTCCGCTCACCACCCGCGAAATTGGGCACAAAAGGCGGTTCCGCCACCCGGTGGATGATCCGCACCCCCACGATCTATCTTCGTATCCATGACCGTGCGATGCACCACCGATCCCCGGTTGTCGCCCTTGAGCCGCTTCGCATGGCGCTCGTTGCGCGGACCTACCGCACATCGGCCGCCGCACACAGGATACGCCAGGCGCCATTCGCCGACCCCTCGTCCTGCTCCATGATCTCATACGCCAATATCTCCAGGCCATGACCAGGATCATCATCGCCGACGCTCAGGAATTGGTGTGCGAGGGGCTGCGTGCATGGTTCTCCGTCCGCAACGACCTGCACGTGGAGGCCCATGCCTGCACAGGCACCGACCTGCTGCATCTGGTGAAAATGCACCCGGTGGACATCGCCATGCTTGACGTATCGCTTCCCGGCCTTGACGGGATCGACACCGTGCGTGAACTGCGGAGGCGGGACCGCAACATCCGCATCCTGGCGCACAGCGCCCTCGCAGGGATCGAATACGTGAACAGCATGCTGATCGAAGGGGCCAACGGCTATGTGGTGAAGGGAGGCCCGAAACAGGAACTCTTCGACGCCATCGACCTGGTGATGCACGGCGGACGGTACATCAGTCCCATCGCCCGGGACAGTGTGGCCCAAGGGTATGCGCATTGTGACAAACACATGGATGGCGAATACCTCGGCCTTAGCCGTCGGGAGCGTGAGATCATCGTGCTCATCGCACGCGAACACAGCAATGATGAGATCGGTGCGGCCCTCCATATCAGCACCGAAACGGTGAAGACGCACCGGAAGAACCTCATGGCCAAATTGAACGTTCGTTCGGTGGCCGGCCTGGTGAAATACGCCCAGGACCGGTGCTGGGTGTGACCAGTTGGATTTCACCCATTTGTGGGTATTGATGGCGGCGCCTGCCATGGAGAGCTTTGACCCGTGGACCAAAACCTGCTGCCATGAACGCCCTGACCAACCTTCACCCTGCGGCCCTTGTGTGCGCCATGACCGCATTCGCACTTCCGGCGGAACTACTGGCGGAGCGCGACCATATAGAGATCCAAGGCAGGCTCCTGCTCGATGGCGAAGCATTGACCGATGCGGTCCTCATCGTGGAGGTGAACGACCTCGAATGCGTGCCTTTCGACCTCTATCCCGATGGCCGGTTCGAGCTATCGTTGCCGTTGAATGCCAAGGCCAGCATACGCTTCGAAAAGCCTGGCTACCTCTCCAAGGATGTGGTGGTGGACACCCGCAACGCCCTGCGCACCAAGGAAGCCGTGAGGAAGAACAAACTGGTGCGTTTCGATGTGCAGTTGCAGCCCGAACTTCGCAACGAACGCATGTATGCAGGCCCCGTGGGCAGCATCACCTTCGTTAAAGGCACCGGACTGATGAAAGTGCGCCACGACCGTACGCTGGTCGACGTGCCCCAAGCTGATCCCGCAAGGACCGGCAGGAAGGAAGAATAGTACCGGTCCGCACGCTGATGGCTCACGACCCATTCCTTCAGACCGTCATCTCCAAAGGAAAGGTGCGCACATGCTGATCGATGCTGGTGGTGTCCAACTCCCGTTTCATCAGCACCACATCGCTCACCCGCTGTTGAAAGGCCCCGCCCTGGTTGCCCAATAGCGCCCATGCCGTGTTGAACTGGTCGGACCGAAGGCCTGATGCGACCACCAGTCTTGGGTGCTCCTCAACGGTGACCCCCAACTTCTTGATCCTTCGATTGGTGCGTACATGATCCACCACCCGCTGGCGCAAGGCGGCAATGGTCCCTTTCTCGATCAGTTCGATATGGATGCTCTTACGGTCTTCGCCGTGCGCCATGGCCCCCAGGTTGAGCGCGAATGGTGGGAACCCGGTGACCCCCCGATGGACGGCATCGGCAAGCGACCGCTCATACTCCGGTGGCAGTTCGCTATGGAACAGCACGATCCCCGGCATCTGGTACGCTTCGTTGAACGTGCCGATCCGTTCGCGCAATGACTGCCGCCATTCCATGATACGTGCCGCCAGGTGACTCGCCGGATCGACCACCAATCGGTATTGGCAGGTGTACACCAGCGTGTCGAACAACGACAGGGCATCCACCGTGGATCTCCGGGCCATGGCACAAAGGAACCTACCTCCAACCGGGTGGGCGAAGGCATTCCGGCGCGCTTTCCACGATCCGATGGTCAACAGCGAACCGGCGGTGGGCCATTTTCGCCCTCCCTGGGCACCCCGCGATGCAGGTTCCTACCTACCCCGATCGGGGGATTTGGACATGCCTACGTGGTACCGACCTTTGTAAAATGGCCGTGACCGACACCGTCCCTTCCGCATTGCGCTTGGACCAACTGCCCGAGCGGCAGTGGGCCATCGTCGCCGATGTTACGGTACCCCACCAAGGCCCGGACCGGGCATTGGTGCGGCGGCTGGTGGAACTGGGGTTCGTACCCGGCCAACGGGTGCGGATCGTGGCCGAAGGCATTGGCTCGCGCGAACCGTTGGCCGTGCGGGTGGGGCAGACCACCTTCGCCCTGCGGCAACGAGAGGCCGCTTTCATCATGGTAACCCCGGCCTGACGCGGAGCAATGGGACTGTGCATGCAAAGGACTCCATCCTTCCGCGACCTCGCCCACAACGCCTGCCGCGGCCAGCATCCGGCTCCACAACGCTCCGGCCAAGCCGTTCACTAACGATCCATTTTGGCACTACCCACGCACATCGCCCTGTTGGGCAATCCTAACTGCGGAAAGACAGCGCTGTTCAACCTGCTGACCGGCAGTCGGCAGAAGGTCGCCAATTACGCCGGGGTGACCGTGGAACGCAAGGAAGGCGTGGCCCATACCGCCAGCGGTCGCCACGTGAAGGTGCTGGATCTGCCTGGCGCCTATAGCCTGAACGCGATCAGCAACGACGAGGCCGTGACCCGCGATGTGATCACCGGACACCTCGACACCCTGCCAGACCTGCTGGTATGCGTGGTGGACGCCACGAACCTTCGCTTGCACCTGCGTATGGTGCTTGAAGCACGACAGCTGGGCATTCCCTTGGTGGTCGCCCTCAACAAGATGGACCGGGCACAGAAGCTCGGCATCCGGATAGACCTTCCGAAGCTGGCACTGGCCCTTGGTGCGCCCGTGGTGCCCACGGTGAGCGTACACGCCCATGGCGCTCGCCCGTTGCAAGCGCATCTGGACCATGAGCTCCCACCGAGAACCACCAGTACATGGCAAGCACAGAGCATCGATGATGTGCGTCACACGCAGCATGAGGTGCACCGGATCTTCGAGGCCACCGTGCAAGAGCCTGCCGTGGACCACGACCCGACCGAACGGATCGACCGGTTCTTGATGCACCCCGTGTGGGGGCTGGTGGTGCTGGCCCTCGTGCTCACGTCCACGTTCCTCGCCGTATTCTCGGTGGGCAGCTGGCTCACCGGTCATGTGGAGGAAGTGTTCAGCTGGCTCGCCGTACAGGTGGAGGAGCGGATGAACGATGGCCTGTTGCGGGGGCTGGTGGTGGAGGGCATCATCGGCGGGGTCGGTGGGGTGCTGGTGTTCCTTCCGCAGATCCTGATCCTGTTCCTCTTCTTCCTCGCACTGGGAGATTCCGGCTACCTGCCGCGTGCCGCCTCCCTGCTGGACAAGCCCATGAGCAAAGCCGGTCTCTCTGGGCGCTCGTTCATACCGCTCCTGTCCAGCTTCGCCTGCGCCATCCCCGGCATCATGGCCACACGCACGATCACCAATTGGCGCGACCGGCTCACCACCATCATGATCGCCCCGCTCATGGCCTGCTCTGCACGGATCCCCGTGTACACGCTGTTGATCGCGGCCCTCTTCCCCCAAGAGCCGATGAAGGCCACGGCACTGATGGTGGGCCTCTATGCCCTGGGGATCGTCAGTGCCATGTGCGTGGCCTGGGTGATGAAACGCCCGCACCGGAGCGCTGGCAATGCTCCGCTGTTGATGGAGCTTCCCGCCTACCAGTGGCCCGACCTTCGTAGCCTGGTGATCGGCCTGTGGGAACGGGCGATGATCTTCCTCCGTCGCGTTGGCACCATCATCCTTGCGCTCACCATCATCATGTGGGCCCTGTACACCATTCCCTCTCCACGTGCACATGCCGATGGTACGCCCATTGAACGCAGTCTTGCGGGAGAGCTGGGGAATGGACTACAGTACATCTTCGCCCCCATCGGCTTCAATGAACATATCTCCATCGCCCTGGTACCGGGTATGGCCGCCCGCGAAGTCGTGGTGAGCTCGTTGGGCCTGGTCTATGCCATGGAAGGCGACGAGGAGCAGGTGGGTGCCCAACTTCAGGACCGGATCAGCAACGAATGGTCGCTCGCGACCAAGCTCTCACTCCTATTGTGGATGGTCTTCGCGCCACAATGCCTGAGCACTTTCGTGGCGGTCCGGAGGGAGACCAATTCGTGGCGCTACATGTGGATCATGGGAGGATACCTGTTCGCGCTGGCGTACCTTGCAAGTCTGGTGACCTACCAACTCACCCTGTTCCTCACCGCACCCTGATGCAGACCTTGCTCACCATCGTGATCGTGACCGGTGCCGTGGCATACATGGCCTGGCAATGGATGCCGGAGCGCTGGCGGATGGCACTTCTTCCGTCCGCACGTAGGCTCGGGGCCCACCGGAGCACTTCGGGCACGGGCCCTTGTGCCACCTGTGGGGCCTGCTCCAAAGGAGCTTGAACCACCGCAGTGCCCACGGCATGGGCCTGAACGGCCCCTTCGCGACCATGGAATTCGGGCCGACCCCAATGGCCCATCATCACCAGCAGCAGGTTCGCCCTCATCCGATCCACGCGCTATTCCCCTTGGACGGTCCATAGCGGCCGTGGATGCGCGGCGGATCATTTTCACAGTCCGAAAGAGGGACCTGATGCAAGGCCGAAGACCTATACCCCCGGGAGCGCAGCTACCGAGGGCCGAGCCTACGGAAGAGGTCTCTCCGAGAAGGCATGGGGAAAGGGAGCAAGCGGATCGGTTGGTACTGGATATTCAAGTGGTATTCCATCTCCCACCTGTTCCGATGGGAACGTTCCGCAGGTCCGGCCTCATACCATTGGGGCCCGGTATACGAACAGAGGGGCCGCCTCTTGCGAGACGGCCCCTCCGATCAACCACGGTCGACCAGACCTAATCACATCCCATGGAGCCGAAGCCGCTGACCACGCTGTAGTCCGCGTCATCGTCCTCCTCATCGTCGAAGAAGCCGACGCCCTCGATCGCATAGTAGTTGCCATTGAAGCCAATGGAACCACCGTTCACGTTCAAAGTGCCTTCGCTCGAGATGTAGATGGCTCCTTCGTTCTGGAAGCTCACCACGAAGGAGAATCCGAAACCATCCAGATCCTCGGGATCCTGGTTCAGGTCCTCCGCCCAGTTGAGCACCTCATATCCGGTATTGGACAGGTCGTCCGCATAAACCAGGTAGTAGGCGAAACCATGGAAGTAATCGAAGATATCATCCTCGTCCTCCGAGAAGTCGCCATTCATCAGGGCCTCGAAGTCACCGGCGATCCCGATCACTCCGGCCACATCGCCAACACCGGTATCGAACAGGCCTTCACCCAAGGCATCCTCGCCCATGCTGAAGCATACGGCCAGGTCGATGTCCAACGAGGTGTTGCCCGCCACCACCGTACCGCCACCAGCACCCAGGCCAGCGGAAGGTTCGGTCAGGATCATCAGGCCCTGGCTTTCCGACCAGGTCCATTCGCCACCATTGCTGCTGGCGAAGTTGATCCCATTGGTGGGTGGGTCCACGAAGTTGAAGCTGCGGCTGCCATCCACGTTCTGTTTGAACACGATGACCTTGTTCATGCGGCGGTTGTACACGCCCACACCAGGCAACTGGGCGGCTTTCTCGCGCAGGCGCTGCTGCATGTCAGCGTCGGTGATCCGGTCCTGTCCGGCCGGCGTCACATGACCACTCTCCTTGGAGCAGCCCGCCAAAAGGGCCACGCTCAACACCAGCGCGCCACCCCATCCGGCGATCGACGTTCTCCTATTCATGTGTCGTGTTTTCATGTCAGTAAAGGTATCCCTTCACCAAGCCCTTAGAACACCCAGCCCAGACGCAGCTGTCCCACCACGTTGGGGCCGATGTTGAACTTGGATTGGTTGTCCTTCTTGGACTCGCTATCCTGCGCACCGGGGATGTTGTCGTAGGACACCTTGTTCGTCAGATCGCTCGTCATTCCCACGCCGAAGCCGATCTCGGTACCCAGGTACAACTTCTCAGCAACGTAGTAGTCGAAGCCGGCCACCGCGTTCAGGCCCAGGTCCAGCGAACCGCCCTTGGTGGTGGTGGTGCCCACGCTCGTGCCTTGCTGGCTCTCCTCCTTCTTGCTGGTCATGCCGTAGCCGATGTTCAGTACGCCACCGATGTACGGCGACAAACGCTCCGTACCGGCGAAGTGCTTCTCGATACCGGGCTGCAGGCTGATGGTGGTGGACCCGTTCTTCTCCTTCAACTCCAGCATTTGTGTTTGGCTGTTCTCGTCCTGTGTCACCTTCGTGGTGTTGGAGAAGCCGAGGAACACCCCCACGCGGAAAGCGGTGGTCTCCGAAGAGAAGCTGCGGTACTTGATGCCGCCGATGCTCACCGGCGTGCCCCCGAGCGGAGCGAAGTTCACTTCCAACGTACGTTCACCAGCCGCAGGCTTGTACTGTGCGTTGCTGATGCCAATGGACCCGACCGCGAGGGCCGTCAAGAGAAATACTCGTTTCATGATGGTTTGGATTGGTTTGGCAAATATGCCAAGGCCGCCCGCTCTTACGCAATGATCCTTACCAGGGTTTCTCCTCCACCAGTGGTGGATAATCGCTTACGGATCACGGTGTTCACCGTATTGCGCTACGGCCTCACGATCCGTATGAGCTCAAACCCGTCCTCGCACGACGGAACCCTATCGCCCTCCAGGAACGCCCGTGCTAAAGGTCTCCGGCTTGTGCGATGAGTTCGGCGATATCGAGCACCTTCACCTCACCTTCCTTGTTGAAGTGCTTCACCCCATCGGTGAGCATGGTGTTGCAGAAGGGACAACCGGCCGCGATCACGTCCGGCGATGCACCAAGCGCCTCCTCGCTGCGCTCGATGTTCACCTCCCTATTACCCGGTTCGGCCTCCTTGAACATCTGCGCGCCACCTGCACCACAGCACAGGCCGTTCTGCTTGCTGCGCTTGAGCTCCACCAACGCGGCATCCAGCTTCAACAAGACCTCGCGCGGTGCTTCATACTCGTTGTTGCCACGCCCCAGGTAGCACGGATCATGGAAGGTGATGCGCTTGCCCTGGAAGCTCCCGCCCTCCACCTTGATGCGCCCCTCCTTCATCAGCGTGTTGATGAACTGCGTGTGGTGCATCACCTCGTAGGTGCCGCCCAATGCAGGATACTCGTTCTTCAGCGTGTTGAAGCAATGCGGACATGCGGTGACGATGCGCTTCACACCATAGCCGTTGAGCACGGTGACGTTGGTGAGCGCCTGCATCTGGAACAGGAACTCGTTGCCCGCGCGCCGGGCAGGATCGCCGGTACAGCTCTCCTCCTGCCCCAGTACGGCGAAGTCCACCTTGGCCGCGTTCAGGATGCGCACGAAGGCCTTGGTGATCTTCCTGGCCCGATCATCGAAACTGCCAGCACAACCGACCCAGAACAATACTTCCGGTACTTCGCCAGCAGCGGCGAATTCGGCCATGGTGCGTATTCGTAGTTGTTCCATCGTCTACTGGTTCGGAGCGACCCGCTGCGCCAACATCTCGGGAACGTTGGCCGTGCGTCGTGCGCCCATCATGCGTCCTGCGTCCAATCCATCCGTTTATCCGGACCGAACGCCCACGGCGCACCGTTGTTCTCCACGTTGTTGAACATGCTGGTCAATGCGGGGCGTGTCCGGCTCTCCTCCATCACCAGGTAGCGGCGCATCTCCACGATGATGCCCACCGGATCGATATTCACCGGGCAGGCCTGCGTGCAGGCGTTGCACGTGGTGCATGCCCACAGCTCCTCTTCGCTGATCCGGGTGTGCAGGCTATTGCCATCCTCCTCCCACTTTCCTTTCGCATCGATGGTCCGGCCCACCTCCTCCAGTCGGTCGCGGGTGTCCATCATGATCTTGCGCGGGCTCAGGAGCTTTCCGGTGAGGTTGGCCGGGCACTCGCTGGTGCAACGACCGCACTCCGTGCAGCTATACGCATCCATCAGGCTCTTCCAGCTCAGGTCGAACACATCCTTCGCACCGAACCGATCGGTGACCTCGTGGCCGGCCACTACCCGTGGCGATGCCGCGGCGGGAGGTGCCACGCTCGGATCGAGCATGCTCTTCACCTCCCCCGTGACGCGCTCCATGTTCGCGATCTCGGTCTTCGGCTTCAGCTTGCTGTACCAGGTATTGGGGAAGGCCAGGAGGATGTGCAGGTGCTTGCTGTAGGGCAGGTAGTTGAGGAAAGCGAGGATACCGATGATGTGGAACCACCAACAGCCTCGTTCAATGGCGATGAGCGCCGTGGACGACAAGGACTCGAACGAGAACAGGGACGCGACAGTGGAACTCACCGGGAAAGCGCCTGCCGCGATGTAATGGTCCACCCCACGTTGCTGGAGCGTCCAGTCCGTGGCGTTCATCAGCAGGAAAGCGCTCATCAACGCGATCTCCGTGGCCAGGATCAGGTTGGCATCGCTACGCGGCCAGCCATCCAGTTCCTTCATCACGAACCGTTTCAGCTTGATGATGTTGCGGCGCACGAGGAAGATGGCGCAACTGACCCACACGCCCAGCGCGAGCCATTCGAAGCTTCCGATGAGGAAGTCGTAGAAGGCGCCGAGGAAGCTGAGCACACGGTGGGTGTCGAAGATGCCATCGATGATGATCTCCAGCACTTCGATGTTGATGATGACGAAGCCGACGTACACGAGGACATGCAGGATACCGGCCACCGGACGTGCCACCATCTTGCTCTGCCCCAGCGCCACACGCGCCATCACGGCCCAGCGCTCGCCCTGCCGATCAGCGATCACCTCGTCCCGGCCGAGGAGGATGTTGCGGCGCACCCGCATGATGTTGCGCGCGAAGAGCCATGAGGCCGCGCCCACGAGCACGATGAAGAGGATGCTGCCGATACCCATGGATCACTTCTTCTTTTCGTCCAGCACCTTGCCGATGCGCTCGATGTCGCCATCGCTGAGTTTGGGTAGCCGGTCCTTCTTGCCGAAGATACTGAGGTAACGGTTGGGGTTCACGCGCAGGTCCTCCAGCAACAGGTCCAGTTCGTGCGAAGCGGCGTTCAGGTTGGTGTAGAGGCTATCGTTGTGCATGAGCTTGCCCAGTGTGCCTTCGCCGTTCTTGAGGCCAGCCATGATCGACTTGAGCTCTCCGCTGGCCTGCGCCATGTCGTCCATGATCCTGCGCAGGCGACCTTTGGCGAGGTCGGCGCTCAACGTGTCCAGGTTGGTGAAGATATGGTCCATGCTGGCGCTGTTGCGGGCCAGGGTGGCGCTCACCGTTTCGAGGTTCCTCAGCGAGGCGCTGAGGGTGGAGCTTTCGGCGGCCACCAAGGCATCCACCCGTTCGGTCGTACGGCTCAGGCTGGCCAGCGCATCGCGTATGCTGCTGAAGCTGCTGTCGATGTCGCTGACCGTTTGTTTGTTCAGCATCTGCTGGAAGGCATTGAGCACCGAATCCACTTTGGAGATCATGCCCTCGGCCTTGGCCTTGAGCGGATCGATCTGCGCCCCCACGGCATCGGTGAGGCTCAGTTGCACATCACCCACGAGCGTATCGCCAGCTTCGGCAAGCGGCCCGGTGCCAAGTTGAACTTGCAACGCCCGCGTGAACAGGTCGGCGCTGTAGATCTGCACCTTGGTGTCCTTCGGTATGGCCAGGGCCTCCTCGTTGATCTGGAAACTCACCACCACATGGCCGCTGCCATCGGGGAGCAAGGCGGTCTTGATCACCTGGCCCACCTTGTAGCCATTGTAATAGACCGGACTGGCGCCCGTGATGCCCGACACGTTGTTGTACACCGCGTGATACACGTTACGCTTCTGGAACAGGTCCAACCCCTTGAGGAAGTTGACCCCGAACACGAGCAGTCCGATACCCCCGACCACCAATGCAGCGATGGCGTACTCCCGTTTGATCTTCATCCAGTTCGGTGCCGCGCCCACTAATGCGCCTCGGCCAATTTAAGTGCTTCCTGCAAGGCGATGCGTTCCCCGTTGTGGAAAGCCACGATGAAACTCTCGGCAAAGCCCTTGGCACGACAGGTCTCCTGCACCTTCCGCGCCGCGGCCACGGAGGCTTCGGCTCCCACGGTGTACTTGTACAGCCCCCCCCCCTGATGCTCCTGAACACCCTCCAGACCGTTGAAGTTCTGGGGCTTGGTGGCGATCCGCTTGTTGCTTGTGGCGATCTGGACCTTGAACACCAATGCCGGTTCCGCACGGGGCTTCTCCGGGGCCTTCACCGGCTCCTTCACGGGTTCCTTGCGCACCTCCTTGGCCGAATCGGGCTTGGTTTCCGGAACCTCGGCCACCGGCACGCCCCCCCCCGCGCTTTCCACGATGGTCTTGTATTCCTTGAAGCCCCGGTAGATGGCCGAGGCCATGTAGTCCTGCCCCAGGTCGGTCTGTAGGAAATCCTCTTCGTTCGCGTTGGTGAGGAAGCCCAGTTCAATGAGCACACTGGGCATGGTGGTGTAGCTGATCACCAGGAACCCCGCTTGCTTGACCCCACGGTCCACACGCCCCACCCGTTCCCTGAACTGCTTCTGGATCAGCGAGCTCAGCAACAGGCTCTGGTCCAGGTGCGTGTTCTGGAGCAGGCCCAGCTCGATCTGGCTCTCGGGCCGCTTGGGGTCATAGCCGCCGTACTTCAGTTCGTGGTCCTCCTCGAGCAGGATGGCGGCGTTCTCCTTCTGGGCCACTTTCATATTGGCCTCGGTCTTGTGCAAGCCCATGACGTAGGTCTCGCAACCATGCGGATCCTTGTTGTCGTTCGCATTGCAGTGGATACTGATGAAGGCATCGGCCTTGGCCCGGTTGGCGATCCGGGTGCGCTCCATCAACTCCACGAAGCGGTCGTCCTCGCGGGTGTACACCACTTTTACATCCGGGTAAGCCTCGTTGATGTACTTGCCCACCAGCTTGGCCACGTTCAAGGAGATGTGCTTCTCGGTGGTCTTGAAGCGGCCGGTGCCCAAGTTGCCCGGATCCTTGCCCCCGTGCCCGGCATCGAGCACAATGGTCCGGATGCGGTGGGGGTCCGCGCCGGTACGGCCCGCTGTTTGTGCATGGCTCTGCCCGCTCCACAGCAGCATGGCGAGCGCGATGGTGTAGCGCATGAGGTCCCAGAGGATGCCCCCTTCCACCCGACTTTGGTCCACCCGCCAACGGGCGCGGCTGGCTTGCACTTCGCGCGCCCGCAACAGTACCCGGCGACGGTGCACCTCGATGGCGGGCACAGGCTGTTGCTTAATTTGCGGCCCCGCCGAAAGCCGTTCCTCCTGTTCCATGTCGGATACGCGTTGCTCCATGCCCCTGCGGCGCGAAACTAAAAGCGGTGCTGGGGGCGTTCCTTCCTTGTTCTTCGCACTTTTCATCACGTTCCTGTTGATGTGTGCCGCTGGCCGTGTCTCGGCGCAGGCGTTGAGCTCCGAGGTGAAGTACAGTGCCCGCGACAGCATGCGGTACGATATCGCAGGGCAAACCGTGTACCTCTTTGGTGGCGCCACCGTGAAGTATGGCGATGTGGAGATGACCGCCGACCGTATCGTGTTCAGTTTCAAGAACGAGGAGGCACAGGCCTTTGGTGCCCCGGACAGCACCGGAGCCGTCGTGGGCAGACCGCAGTTCACCCAGGGCGGTACCGTGATCGAGGCGGACAGCATCCGGTACAACTTCAATACGAAGCAAGGTCTGATCCGCCAAGTGCGTACCCATGAACAGGAGGCTTGGGTGAGCGCGAACCTGAGCAAACGGCACGCCAACGGCGAAGTGCACAGCAAAGGCGGCATGCTCACCACCTGCGACCGCCCCACCCCGCACTACCACTTCAAAGTGAGCCGCATGATGGTGATCCCCGACGACAAGATCATCGCCGGCCCGGCCTACATGCGCATCTGGAAGATCCCCACGCCATTGGCGATCCCTTTCGGCATGTTCCCCAACGTGAAGGGCGGAAGCGCCGGCGTGCTGATCCCCACCTGGGGCTTCGACGAGGCGCGCGGATACTACCTGCTCAATGGCGGATGGTACCAGCCCATCAGCGACCGCATGGACCTCTCCGTTACGGGCGATATCTACACCCGTGGGTCCTGGGCCATGCGCACGGCCAGCCGTTACAAGACACGCTACCGTTACAACGGTAACGTGGACCTGAGCTACAGCACCCTGCTCAACAGCGACCCCGAATTCCCGGACTTCAGTCGCCAACGCAACTTCTTCATCCGCTGGAACCACCTGGTGGACCCCAAGGCCAGCCTCACCGACCGCTTCAGTGCCAGCGTGAACCTGGGCACCAGCCAGAACTTCACCAACAACTTCAACAGCAGCACGGTCGACTACCTCAGCAACACCTTCCAGAGCAACATCGCCTGGACCCACCTGTGGACCGGAAAGCCCTACAACCTGGCCGTGAACCTGCGCCACAGCCAGAACACCCTGAACCGCACCTTCGACATCACCCTCCCCAGCATCAACTTCAACCTACAGCGCATCTTCCCGTTCCAACAACTGCGCCCAGCCAACGCCACACCCCGGTTCTACGACCAGATCGGTGTGAGCTACACCGCCAACTTCGACAACCGCCTGACCACCACCGAACAGGCCCTCGCCTGGGACAACCTGCCCGCCTTGGTGCGCAACATGCGCAACGGCATCCGCCACACGGCAGCCATCACCACCACCTTGAAGAACCGGTTCGTGACCCTGAACCCCGAGGTGCGCCTCACCGATCGCATGTATTTCGACCAGCTGCGCAAGACCGTACACAACACCACGGAGGGCATCACCACCACCACCGACACCGTTCCCCGCTTCGCCGCGCCCTTCGAATGGAGCGCCGGCGCCACCCTTACCAGCAAGGTGTATGGCATGTACACTTTCCGAGGCCAACGCCTCAAGGCCATCCGCCACGTGATCACACCCAGCGTGGGCTTCAACTACCGCCCCGACGCCAGCACCCAGATCGAAGGCCCCTTCGGGACCAACGGCACCCTAAGCAGCTACTCGCCGTACGATATCGGCATCTACGGGAAACCAACGGCCGGGGAGAGCGGGTCAGTGAACATCGGCCTCATACAAAGCCTCGAAGCCAAGGTGCGCGACGGCAAAGCCATGCGCGACAGTTCCGGCACCACCGATGGGATCACCCTCAAGAAGATCAAACTGCTCGATTACGTCGGTCTCACCACCAGTTACGACATGATGCAGGATTCGTTGCGGTGGTCGCCGGTGAACCTCTCCGCTCGGACGGCTCTGTTCAACAAGCTCAACGTGAACGTGGTGAGCATCTGGGACCCCTACGCCGTGAACGACCTGGGCCAGCGCATCGACCGCAGCGAGCGGTCCGTGTCCGGGAACCTGGCGCGCATGACCTACACCAACCTGGCCATGGGCATCGACCTCAAGAGCCGCAAGTATGGCCAAGCGCCGAATTCCTCGTCCGGCAACGACCAACAGGTGGTGGAGGAAAGCGATCCGAGCAAGGGTGCGCGCATCAACTTCAGCGTGCCGTGGCGCCTGGGCATCAGCTACAGCTACGACATCAGCCGCAGCTATCGCGACCGGGCCTTCACCGACATCCAGCGCCAAAGCGTGTTGTTCAACGGCGACCTCAACATCCTCAAGTACTGGAAGCTCGGCTTCAGCAGCGGTTACGACCTGGTGGCCAAGGATTGGACTCCCACCAGCCTCAACCTGTACTGGGACCTGCACTGCTGGGAGTTCAACTTCAACATCATCCCGTTGGGCGCGCGTAAGAGCTTCAGCTTCCGCATCAACGTGAAGGCGAGCGTGCTGCGCGACCTGAAGTTCGAACAGCGCAGACCGTACGGTAACGACCGCAACCTGTTGTTCTAAGCCCATTCTCCGATCCGCAATGAGGAGTGGGCCGATCCACTCGGTCATTTCCCGAACGACTTCTCCGTCGTGATCATACCGCAGCACGGAGCCTCGGGAACTGCGCTCCCGGTGGTCCACTTCTTCTGCGCTGCACTGACCCCGCCATATCGTCCTGCGAAGAAGGTCCTTCGCGTCCCTTTCCTACGCCAGAGTGCGAAGTGGTACTGAGACGGCATGAAAGAACCGGTCGATCCAATGGTGAACAGGTGAAAGGGTGAAAAGCGTGAGAAGGTGAAATGCCTCGCACCCTTTCACGCTATCACCCCAGTGGTCCAGATCGCTGAGCTCGGCCGGACCTTCATCACCGGCTCGGTAATATGCCATTTGAACATCCGACACCAGCCGATCCGCTCGGCATTCACCAGCCCACGTCTTGATGCGAAATGGTAGAATGGCCCGGTGATCGGCGGAACGGCCCAAAAGCACGACGCCGACCCTCGCGGACCGGCGCCATGTTCGGAGAGAGGTCTTCCTTCACCCACCCTGTACAACGGGTTCCAACCGCTCCAGTTCGGCATCGGTGAAGATGCGCGAACGGATGATGAACCGCTTGCCGTACGGGATCTCCAAACTGAAGCTACTGCCACGCCCAACCACCACGTCCAGCGTTAATTGGCAGTGCTTCCAGTACGCGAACTGCTCTCCGTGCATCCAATATTCCGTGCCATCGATCGTGCCCACACGCACATCCTGCCCACCCAGCCTGAACTCCTCCTTGAGGAAACTCATGGGCTGCGACCCATCGCAACACCCGCCGCTTTGGTGGATCACCAACGGGCCATGTGCCCGCCTGATGATCTCCAGGAGCTCGATGGCCTCGAACGTGGCCATGACCCGCGGCACAGTGGTGGATGGGATGTCCATGATGAACGCCGTGGGATCGATCAGGGTGATGGACTCGAGCATGTGACCGGTGCGCCGGACCCGTGGGTGGGGGGGGCGAAGGGCCGAGGACACCCCGAACCCTTGCCCCCCTCCCGTTCGGATCAGAAAAAGCTGAGTTTGTTCATGTAATAGCTCACCAGCATGTTCTTCGTCTGGTTGCCATGGTCGTTCTGTTGTTGTTGTCGGGGCTAAGGTGGCGCCCTCCACAGGTCAAGGGCCCGCATTCCCGTCCCACGGGATAGCACTCCCGTCCCAAGACCCGGAACAGGTGCCAAACCCCTCCTCTCCGTATTACCTTGGTACTCCTTCCGCATCATGAACGGCGCACGGCTCAACCTGATCGGCCTCACCCCGGAGGATCGTATCCATACGGCGATCGAACATCGTACCGCGTACAGCCTGGACCGATGCGAACTCAACGTGTACGAGACCCGCAAGGCCACCAGCGGCGTACACCTCACCTTCGGCGGGTTCACCATCACCAGTATGGTACGGGGCAAGAAGGTGCTGCACGAGGTCGGCGAAAAGGCAGCCCTGGAATACGTGCCGGGACAGACCATGCTGGTGCCTTCTACCGGGGCCATGGACATCGATTTCCCCGAGGCTTCGCCGTGGAAACCCACCCAGTGCACCGCCTTGGTGATCGAGCAGGAGCACTTCGACAAGCAGCTGGACTACCTGAACGAACGACAGCCACTGGTGGATGGCCGTCCGTGGCGGATCGACCCCACCCGCCCCCTGCTCCAGAACGATGAGGAGCTGGCTCGGTTGAGCGACCGCATGATCCGCGTGCTGAGCGGCACCGACCCCTTGAAGGACATCCTCTCCGACCTGATCCTGAAAGAGATCGTGCTCTCCCTGGTGCGTTTGCAGAACCGGGCCGAACTGCTGGAGCAAGGCGCCGAGGCCCCTTGGAACCTGCACTTCAAGGCCGTGGTGGAGTACATCCGACGGAACCTCACGGAACCCATCCCGGTGGAAAGGCTCTACCAACTGGCCGGCATGAGCCGCAGCGCCTTTTACCGCGCATTCACCGAACAATTCGGCATGGGCCCCAACCAGCTCGTGCTCCACGAGCGCATGCGCTATGCCAAACAACTCCTGGCAGAGCCCGATGTCCCTGTGAAGGAAGTATGCTTCGCCAGCGGCTTCAACGACCCCAACTACTTCACCCGGCAGTTCAAGAAGATGGAAGGGATCACCCCGCAGGAGTTCAAACGCATGGCCCCGGGCGGCTGAGGCGATACAGCGCTACCTCCCAAGCACACCGTGTTCGGCACGGAGCCGCGCACCCGACCTGCGCCGAAGTTGCGACGATCGTGCTGGTGTTCGTTACCGAACCGCAGTACCCTTGCCGTACATCCGTAGCACCGCACCACCATGAAAAGGATGGGAAGCACCCCCCGCATGGACCCACCCCACGCCACTGGAAGGCCGGACCGCACCTTGGCCCACGAGCACGCGCGAAGCGTGCGCGCCCCGAAGGATTCTGGCGCGAACAGGCCGAGTGCGCCGTGATCGGGATCGCCGACGACCTCCGCGGACAGCGGCCCGTGGCCTTCGCCGTGCTGAAGGACCGGACCAACATCAGCGGATCGAGGTTGGAACAGGAACTCACGCAGCTGATCCGCGACAAGATCGGCGCGGTGGCCGTGTTCAAGGAAGTACTGGTGGTACCGCGGCTGCCCAAGACCCGCAGCGGAAAGGTGCTGCGAAAGACCATGGTCCAAATAGCCGATGGCGTACCTTACGGCATTCCCAGCACCATCGAAGACCCCAACAGCCTTAGCACGATCCACGAGGCCCTGTTGCACCGGAGGATCGGCAAGGCGTTCGAGGGGTGAGAGCCCGATCAGACAATTTGAGGATCAGATGATCAGAAAATGGGAACATCGGTACAGGGCACCCGTCGCATCGACCCACTGGGTCGACCCGGAACGGTGCATGGTACCGGTGGACACCGTGAATACGATGCAGGCCGTACGCACCGGACCGCCCCGTGTACACCGCGTGAGCGGGCGGAGCGGCAGCCTGCCGATGGCGAAGCGTTGGTGGCGCGCGTGCGAGGAGGCTGCGACGAAGGAGCAGACACCGGAGCCGCAGCGACACCCGCTGCGCCGAGGCAGCTACAGCGGAGCACGCGACCCGCGCGCGGCATGGTGCGCTGGGATGGGGCACGCCCTCGTGGAAATGATGAAGATCGAATGTTGAACGTAAAATGTTGAACGGGCCAACGGCCACGCTGATATACTCCCCCATCACCCTCTGTGCCCGCTGTGCCTCTGTGGTGAACTACCAACGAACACCCCTACCATGGATCCCGAACCGACCAAGAACTCCACTTTCCGACGCCTGCGCAGCAAGGAGGAATACGATGCCGCCTACAACAAGAGCGTGAACGACCCCGAAGGTTTCTGGGCCGCACAGGCCGATACGTTCGAGTGGCGGAAGAAGTGGAACACGGTACTGGAGTGGGACCTCGACAAACCCGATGTGAAGTGGTTCGCGGGCGGCAAAATGAACATCACGGAGAACGTGCTGGACCGCCACCTGAAGAAGCGCGGCAACAAGCTGGCGGTGATCTGGGAGCCGAACGACCCGCACGAGCGTTTCCTACGCCTCACGTACCGCGAACTGCATGAGCGCGTGTGCATGTACGCGAACGTTCTGAAGCGCAACGGCGCGAAGAAGGGCGACCGTATCTGCATCTACATGCCGATGATCCCCGAGCTGGTGGTGGCCGTGCTGGCGTGCGCGCGCATCGGCGCGATCCACAGCGTGGTGTTCTGCGGCTTCAGCGCGCAGAGCCTCAGTGATCGCATACAGGACGCACAGGCCACCATGGTGCTCACGAGCGACGGCCTGAACCGCGGCCACAAGCAGATCCCCGTGAAGCGTGTGGTGGACGAGGCGCTGGAGACCTGCCCCAGCGTGCAGAAGGTGATCGTGACCGAGCGCCTGGGGTGGGCGCCGCAAATGGTGGAGGGCCGCGATGTGTGGCTGCACGATGAGTTGAAGCACGTGGACAAGCACTGTGAGGCGGAGGTGATGGATGCGGAGGATCCGCTGTTCATCCTCTACACCAGCGGCAGCACCGGCAAGCCGAAGGGCGTGGTGCATACCTGCGGCGGCTACATGGTGTACACGGACTACACGTTCCGCAACGTGTTCCAGTACGAGGAGAGCGACGTGTACTGGTGTACGGCCGATGTGGGCTGGATCACCGGACACAGCTACCT
>SSGN01000213.1 GCA_008016945.1 Flavobacteriales bacterium | reverse complement strand
GCTGTTCCAAGGGCAGCGGTAGAAATACGGGTTCTCCACGTGGATGATGTTCGGAACACCCTGGCTGTCGTGCGGCAGACCGCGTGGGTCGCCACCTGCTGAAAGCGCTCCGTAGGTGGCGCCATGGTAGCTCTGATACAACGTGATGATCTTGTGACGGCCGGTGTACAAGCGGGCCAGCTTCATGGCATGTTCCACCGCCTCCGTGCCGCCGTTGGTGAAAAAGGTGCGGTTGAGCGAACCCGGGGTGATCTCCGCCAGCTTCTTCCCGAGCTTCCCGCGCGCCTCGGTGATCATGCCCGGATGCACGTAGCTCACCTCGGCCATCTGCCTGGCCACCGCCTCCGCCACCTTCGGATGACCGTGTCCGATGTTCACGTTCATCAGCTGCGAGCTGAAGTCGATGTAGCGTTTACCGCTCCGTTCGTACAGGTAGATGCCCTTCGCTCGTTCTATGTTCAAGGGCGAGAGGCCGCTCTGCTTGCTCCAGGAGAAGATGGTATGCTCGAGGTTGTCCTTGAGGATCTCGGCGGGGTTGGTCGTTGTCAAAGTGCTCATACTATGGTTCGTGTTGGAACGCAGATGACGCTGATCAAGCATGATGGTCGCAGATAATGCACGAATAACGGCCTCAGATCAGTGCCCATCTGTTCGATCCGCGTCATCTGCGTTCTATTCTCAGCTCATCCAATTCGTCTTCCCTTCCGGGTTCCACTTCGTGGTGGTCTTCTTCATCTGGGTCCAGAACTCGATGGAGCTCTTCCCGGTGATGTCGCAGGTACCGAACTTGCTATCGTTCCAGCCGCCGAAGCTGAAGGGCTCGCGCGGCACGGGTACGCCGATGTTCACGCCGATCATGCCGGCCGAGGCGCGTTCCATGACCTGCCTTGCAAAGCCACCGCTCTGCGTGAAAACGGCCGCAGCGTTGCCATAGGGGTTCGCGTTCTCGATGGCGATGGCCTGGTCCAGGTCCTTGGCGCGCACGATGCTGATCACCGGTCCGAAGACCTCTTCCTGCGCGATGCGCATATCGGTGGTCACGTGATCGATGATCGTGGGGCCCAGGTAATAGCCATCCTTCGCACCACCTTCCACGGTCGGATCACGCCCGTCGAGCAGCACCTTGGCACCCGCCTTCTCCGCTTCGGCGATGTACCCTGTGATGCGCTCGTAGGCGGCCTTGCTGATCACCGGACCGAGGTTCCTGCCCGGCACGAGCTTCTTCGCTTCCAGGATCATCTGCTGGATGATGGGGTCCACCGCACCCACCCCCACCATCTGTGCTGCGGCCATACAGCGCTGGCCAGCACAACCGCTCATGCTGGCCACCACATTGCTCGCGGTCATCTCCAGGTGCGCATCGGGCAGCACGATCAGGTGGTTCTTCGCCCCCCCCAGGCACACGGCGCGTTTCAAGGTGCTCGTCGCACGCACGTACACGATCTTGGCCACCTTGGTGCTTCCCACGAAGCTCACGGCCTTGATCCCCGGGTGGTCGCAGATGGCTTCCACGATCGCGCGGTCGCCGTTCACCACGTTGAAGACCCCATCGGGCAGTCCTGCTTCCTTCAGCAGCTCGGCGATGCGGATCGCGCTGATCGGCACCACCTCGCTCGGCTTCAGGATCATGGTGTTCCCGAGCATCAGTGCGTTGGGGATGGTCCAGTGCGGCACCATGTTCGGGAAGTTGAACGGCGCGATGCTGGCCACCACGCCCAGGGGCTTCCGCTCAATGCGGCACTCCACGCCCTTGCTCACCTCGAGCAGTTCGCCCTGCACCAGTTGCGGCAGGCTGCAGGCGAACTCGCACAGCTCGGCGCTCTTATCCACCTCGGCGTACGACTCGTCCATGGTCTTGCCATTCTCCGTGTGTACGAGAACGGCTAATTCTTCCCTGTTCTTCAGCAGCAGTTCGCGATAGCGGAAGAAGATCTGCGCGCGCTCCTTGATCGGCGTGCCGCTCCACGCCGGGAATGCGGCTTCGGCGGCTTTCACGGCTTTGTCCAGGTCATTGGCCGTGCTCAGGAGCACCGTACTGATCAGGCTACCGTCCAGTGGGGAACGGACATCCATCCGTTGCTGCCCGTTGGCATCGGGTTTCCCGGCGATGTAGTTCGTGGTCTCGTTGTATTTCAAGGTCTGCGTGGGCATGGCTCTCGATCTTGTATCCGTCTAAGATAAGTGGGAAAGCGAACGAGCCACCGCATTTCCACGGCATCTACCTTAGCAGGCCGAATCCATCCCGCACATGCCCTCCGTAGACATCCTCTCCAAAGTGGACCTCCAGATGCTCGACAACGCCATCAACGTGGTCAAGCGCGAGATCGACACCCGGTACGACCTTCGAGGCACCAACAGCACCATCGAATTGGACAAGAAGGCCCTGACCATCAAGCTGAGCACCGAAGACCACTTGAAACTGGACGCCGTGCTGGACATCTTGTTGGAGCGCAGTGGCAAGCAGAAAGTGGACGTTCGCAGCTTCGATCTGAAGGAGGAGCCCGTGCCGAGCGGAAAGACGTTATACCGCATCATCAAAGTGAAGCAAGGCATCGAACGCGAAACGGCCAAGAAGATCGTGAAAACCATCAAGGACAGCGGCCTGAAGGTGCAGCCCCAGATCATGGACGATCTGATCAGGGTGAGCGGAAAGAAGATCGATGACCTCCAAGCCGTGATGGCGCTCTGCCGTGAGAAGGATTTCGAGCTTCCGCTCCAATTCGACAATATGAAGAGCTGATCCGGGCATCGAAAAACCCCGTACGTGCGTCTTCCCGGTACTAACCGGATCCGATGCGCACGATACGCCCCGCTTTGCTGCTTCCAGGTCTACTCATCCTGGCCTCACTCTCGGCCACGGCACAGACCTATTTCTACATCCACTCCATCGCGGTGGAACCCGCACAGCCCACCAACATGGATGTGATCACCATCGCGTTGAACGGGGACTTGTCCAGTACGGGATCGTCGATCAGCGATGCGAGTTGGGAGCTCGCAGGCAATACCGTACACATCACACTCACCGCAACGAACGACATCGGCATGGACATCCTAGTGCCCCACACCGAGGAGTTCGTGATCGGGACGCTGCCGACCGGGACCTACAACATCCTCGTGGACGGTGCCTTCATCGACGATTCCGCGCCCATACCACAGCATGTATTCGAGGTGAGCGGCGAAGGACCGGACTGCAGTGTACTAACGGTGGAGTCCATCCGCTGGTCCAGCTTCACGGATACTGCGATCGTGGTACACCTGACCAGTACCGAGATCGGCTTCTCCTACCCTGGCTTCGTCCTGCTGAGCGACCAGGGCGATACCCTTGCCGTTGAAACGCCCGATCTATTCGCGATCGGCATGGAAAGCACACACATCCTCCGGGTACACCCCGATGCCACCTTCCCAACGGGCCCATTCAACGCTACACTTCATCTCTGGACAGGCTTCTTCAGCGAATTGGCCTGCACTTGGCCGATCACCGTGAACCTGTGCCCAGCACAGGAATGCGTAATGGTGAACCCCTATCTACAGAACACCGGAGGAGCCATCGCCATAGGCACTTTCACCTGGACGATCAGGAACGGCGCGGATATCATCGCTACAGGACAATTCGAGTTGACCGATCTGCAACAGATGGACCAAGTCAGTATCTGCCTGGCTCCTGGAAACTATAGCATGTCCGTTCTTCCTGATCAGGAACCCACAGGTGGCCAACTCAGCTTTGGCCTTTTCGATGAATGGCACATGGCAGGCCCAGTGACCTACCTCGCCAGCGTTCCCCCAGGCGATGCGCCGTTCTCCATACTGGAGTCCTGTTCAAGCGTTGGAAATGGCATTGGAACGGTCCAGGCTGAACCCGAATTCATCGTGACATCAACGGCGGATGGCTTGCTGGTGAGCACACCCACCGGCAATAGGCTTGGGCAGGTGCGGCTCTATGACAGCCGTGGGACATTGGTGGAAAGCGGCACCGGCATGGGCGATCGGATCCTATTGACCCCGTCTTCAAGCGGTGTCCATCTGGTACAGGCCCGTGGGTACATCCAGCGCGTGGCATTCATCGCACCATAGCGGACATCTCAAAACGACCTTCAAGAGGGGTCCCTGTTGCACCGCTATTCCGCAGAAGCCATACCGGTTCCTGTATGGACGGGGTGCAGGTTCATGTCGTTCGGCGCAGAGCTGGGGGAACAGTAAGCCGAGAACGTATCACCGGATCTCAACACGGTCTTTTCCGGCAACGGCGAAGCCCGCCTTACGGGGCGGGCTTCTCATGTTCCCGATCTTCGAGCTTACGGGCTCGAACGGGGACCTTGTAATGCCACTGGGCCGGTGTCCTCTGGATCGGGTATGCCGTGGATCCTTCTGTTCGGGATCGCTGAGTTGGATACGGTCATCTTCCCGGAAAAGTTTCAGTTAGGACGATCGGCCCCTCTTTGTCAAGCCACGATCCGGGCATGGTGGTATCAGTCCAGCATTCAAAGGATCGTATTCCCCTTCAAGAACAACACGAAAATGAATGTCATGAGGAAATGATGCAGAAGGAGCAAGGACGAAACCACGGTGAGCACGGTCTTGCCGTTGGCATTCAACTCCGGGAATAGCCTCTTGCTATTCATGGCGATGATCGGCAATGGCACGGTGGCCAACAGAAAGGTGATCGCGACGGTCTTGAACAGAACCACGTTGTCCAACAACCCGAAGAACAGGTGGGCATAATAGAATACGAACCCAAGGAAGGACAACAACCCCAACCTAAGGAAGGTACGCGCTTCAGTCACCATTTTGGATCTGTTTTCCATTTCAATAGACGGCCCCTCTTGATCGGGTTGCGTCCAATACGCGTTTAACGTTGAAAAAAGAATAATGTTCAGACCGGGACCCTACGGCTGTCCACGGCCTCTTCGCCCCACCCGCCACAGGCCCGCGAAGGCCAGCATACATCCGGCCGCGAACCATGGCCATGTATGATCCCAAGCATCGGACAGACCCGTTCCCGATGGCCATGCCGGGGCGCTGGGGCCAGTTGTAGGATCCAGTGCTCCGGTCCATTGGCCGGACACGAAAGACAGGATGATGAGCACGGCCCCGGAAACGAGCAACGTCCATGTCCATTCGTCCACGAGCCCTTCAGGCATGATGGCCTGCCCCCGCAACAGCAGGACAGCAAGCACGATCAAACCCACCGACACGGTAATGGGCGCCCACACAGGCCCCACCCACGGCACGGGGATCAGGAACAGGAGGTCGGGCTCCGCGAGGGAGGCGGGCCAGTCCAGCAGCACCTTCAACCATACGTAGTAGAAGATGTCCCAGACCCCGAAGCCGTAGCAGAACCAGGCGAAACGCCCCAGGGCGGAGCGCGTCACCAGGGCGGCGGGGGCCAGCAGCATCACCAGAGTGGCGAACTCGCGGCCCACCTCCGTGGCCACCAGGCCGGGGTCCATGGGCACCAGCGGGAAACGGAAACCATCGGGGTAGTACAGCGCCCGCAGGTACACCACCACGGCACTCTCCAGAAAGGCCATGGCGATGAAGAACACCGTCATCCACACCCAAAGTCGCTTGGTGGCGGGATCCATGGCCTCAGAGGGTCAGTTCCGCCAAGAGGCCGCGGTGGTCGCTGCCGGGGATGTGCACAGTGCGCAAGGCCGCGCAGCCGACCTCCGGCGACACCAGCACATGGTCCAGCGGGATGGCGGCCAGGGGCCCCAGCGCCGGCCAGGTGCGTTGGAAGGCTCGGGTGGTGCTGCGCAGACCTGTACGTCCACAGAATCGCGCGAAGGCCGTGTCCCACGGCACGGTGTTCAGGTCACCCACCAGGATGGTGGCCTCCTCGATGCACGCGAGGTGAGCGCCCAACAGTTCCAATTGCACGTTCCGCCTGCGGAAATGTTCGTAGCTGATCGGGGAGGTGGCGTGCACCGCCAGCAAACGCACCGATCTACCGGCCATATCGATGCGAGCTTCGATGAACGGAGTACCTTCCACCTCCAGCAGTTCCACCTTCTGGAAAGGCCGTTTACTGAACAGGGCGATCCCATAGCAGTTGTTGCGTGGTTCAAGGTGTGCGTACGGGTGGCTCGCGACCAGCCCTTGCAACAGGGCCTCGGCCCACTCAGCCCCCACCTCCTGTACGCTGATCACATCGGCATCGCTGGCCCGGGCCACCGCAATGGCTTCAGCGAACGCGGTGTTCGGTTGCAGCACGTTCATGTGGAAGATGCGCAACGCCGTGCGTCCGGAACCGGCCTGCTCCACGCTGGCCACCGGTACATGGATGAGCAAGATGGCGACGCCCAACAAGGCCCCCTGCGCCAGCCACCACCGCCGCCACAGTGTACTCGCGGCTGCCAAGAGGCCCAGGGCCAGCGCTAGTGGCACGATGAACGCACGGAACAGCATGGGCAGGTAGGCGTCAGGAGCGAAGGCACCGACCAGGGCCAGGGAAAGTGTGACCACCGTGGCCCAGAGCTCGCGGTACTTAGCGTTGTTCATGGACGGGAAGGCTTGAGGTGATCCGCATCGATCCGCTTGAGCACCAACCATAGGGGCAGGGCACCGATCACGCCGAAAGAAGCGTCCACACAACGCCAGAAGAAGGGAATGCCACGCACCGGGGCCCACAGAAAGGCGAGTGGAAGTACCAGCAGGCAGCACCACAAGCCCCACTCCACCACCCATTTGTTTCGCACGGGATCGCGGTAGGGGCCAATGAAGGCCAGGGCGATCACCACATGGGCGAAGGCGAGCCAGTCGGTGCCGTAGAACAACATGGGATAGGTTGCACCAACCTGGGCCAAGGCCTCGGCCGTACGGGCGGTCCAATCCGCCCAAGGCCCGCCCCATGCGTGTGTGAGATCGGCCAGCCACCGGGTACCCCATTCCAATGGAACGGCGGTAAGGCCGCTCACCAACAAAGCGACCATGAAGAAGATCAACCAGCGGCGGATGTATCGGAGGTCGGCGAGGTTCATGGCCGTACGTTCAAGCCCGCCCCCTTCAATGCCGCCATGGTCCGGTGATCGGCCCAGCTATACTCCTGCCAATGCAGGCCCGCATAGCGCTGCAGGAATCGCCCGCGCTTCTCATCCAACTCGCGCCGGAACTCAGCGGGATCCAGGTGCTCCACCCAGCGCACGCGGTTATTGCGGTGCCGGGCCATCTGGTGCTCCACCTTGTCCAGGTCGGCGTAGAGCAGCGGCAACACCTTGTCGCTCATGTGCAGGTAGTTGTCGATATCGATCTCGCCAGGGTTGTCGTGCCGCAGATTGTAACGTACGATCAGGCTGTCCCAATCCACGGTGGTAAGGCCCACCAGTACCACGAACCAGGCCCAGCCGTTCACCCGGACCAGGTAGAAGAAGCTGCGGCGTTCGCGCACCTTGATGAGCATGGTGATGAGTCCGATGAGCACCAGCACGAGGAACACGACCACCCCCACCCGTTTGTACGCCAGGCCGTGGAACGAGATGTAGTGGTAGTTGCGCAGGAACACCGAGATGCCGAGGATGAAGTTCTGCACCACCCACACCACCGCGAGCCGCTTCAACGTGGCGTTGCGCGGGTGGAAGTTGAGGTTGCCGCGGAACAGGTACAGCAATACCACGATGCTCAGCAGGATGCTGCAGATCAGCGCCCAGGTGCCCTCGTGCACGAACTGTTTCAGGCTGAAATCCTCGGGCACCGTGAAGCCGAACCACACCCAGCCGATGTCGATCGCGTTCACCACGAGCAGGGCGAGGTTCACCAGCACCAGCAGCACCACGCCGGCGCGGCGCTCGCGTTCCAGCGCGTCCATGGCCAGCGGGGCCAGCCACTGCGGTCGGCGGATGCGTACGCGCACCATGGCATCGGTGTATCCCTGCTCGAATCGGGCGGCGAGCTCCGGTGCCATGCGCCGCACCAAGGTGGCGCACACCATCAGAGCGAAGAGGAAGAAGAGCAGGTGCGGGGTGAGCAGCTCTCCAAGCAGGTCGAAGATCCCGTCGAAGAACCCGGCGGTGAGCTGGTCGAACTTCGGGTTGCCAACGCGGTATAGCTGCACGAAGGCCGTTGCCACCAACGCGGGCAGGATGGCGATGCGGGTCCACCGCCATCCACTGCCTGCAGGCGTGTCACCGTCACGCAGCACGGCCAGGCCGTTCCAGCCAGCGGCCGGTGCACTGAAGAAGGCCAGCAAAGCCTGCGGGATGGCGAACGGCACACTGCGCAAGGCAGGCTCGTGTACCAGGCCCGCGAAGAGCACCAGGCCCACCACGGTGGCGGTGATCGCCAGGCTACTGTGATGCACATACACCATGGTGGCGGACACCACCGTTCCGATGTAAGCCACCCGCGCCGGCACCGAGATACCGTTCCAGCCATGGCGCCAGACTGCCAGCGCCATCGCGGCCAGGGGGAAGAGCGTGAGGTTAAGCCCCACCGAGCGGTCCCAGAACAGCCGGTCGAACAACAACGCAAGGAGCAGGACCATGAACAGGGTGGACCAACGGGAACGTGTGGATGTTGCGGACGTGATGGACATGGATGTTCAGGTTCTGGGGATCAAACGTTCAATGGCGTCCAGGTGTGCGCGGAACGCCTTCGCGCCGGTAACGGTGGAACGGTAGCTCGTATTGGGTCGCTTGCCCACAAATCGTTTGCGGACCTGCACATATTTCAGTTCCTCCAGGGCGGCCAGGTGGCTGGCGAGGTTGCCATCGGTCACGCCCAAGAGCTCCTTCAGCCGGGCGTGATCCACCCAATCGTTCACCACGAGTACGGCCATGACCCCAAGACGGACCCGGCTCTCGAAGGCCTTATTGAGCAGTTCGATCATGCGTGCTCCGTGCCACGTTCGTGGCGCAGGTACATCAGCCCTCCATAGAAGATGTGCAGCACCCCGAAGCCAAAGGCCCAGAAGAGCAGCGCGGCCTCCAGCCAGAATAGTGCCAGCAGGCCCAACACCAGCTCGCTCAGTCCCAGCCAACGCACTTCGTCCAAGGTGTACTTGCCCGCATTGAACAGCGCCAGGCCATAGAACACCAAGGTGGCAGGTGCCACCAGACCCGGCAGTCCGTAGAAGAAGAGCGCCAAGCAGAACACCCCGCCCGCGACCAGGGGGACCAGTAAGTTCACCATCAAACGGCGGGCACTGGTATCCCAGAGATCTTGGCCGGTGCGGCGGCTGCGACGCCAGGTGAACCAAAAGGCACCAAGCAAGGCCATGCAGAGCACCAAGCCCGCATCCATCAGTAGGGTCCACCGCAGGTCGTCCGCCGGCACCTGGCCGCGCATGGTGCCATAGGTGAGCGTGTCCGTACCGGCCGCAAGGGCCGCGGTGATGTGGTGGCGCGCCAGGGTGGCCCCCCCGAGGGCCACCACGCCGGCCACCACGCCGCTGAGCCCACTAAGGCTGAGGAAGCGGGTGCTGCGCTCCATCAACCCTCGGATATGGGACAGCTCGTGGGCGGGGTCGTTCTTGATCATTTTCAAAGTACTTTGCACTACAAAGTAACGTAATCCGGGAAGACCTATTGTATCCGGCCACGAAAAAAAAAGGACCTCATACGGCTCCGCAGCTCGCCGGGGCCGCCCACGCCGGTGCATCCGCCGCGGGGGTGCACGGCGTCACACGTTGGATCCCATACGCCGACGCGGCTCAAATAGCGATCTCCAGAACGAAGGAACCCGAGGCTAATTTTCGGTCGGGCACAGCCTATGGATCATCGCGTAGCGGTGTCTACGGGATCCGTTCTATGCGAAGCATGAGCGGATCCGGGTGGTGAAGAAGGGTGAAAGTGAAGAGGAGAAGAAGCGCAGAGGAGAAAAAGGGAAGAAGTGGAAATGGTCGTGACTTCCTCGCCACTTCACCTGCCCACTACCAAGTGGAACAGACCGCTTCTTCGTTGCCGCCTCTTAATGGTGGTGTACGGAGAGCAAGGCCAGCACCACTCCCACCACCACGGCCACGAACCGTTTGGCGTTGAACCGGTGATCCGGGGCGCTCTCGAAGATGATGGTGGTGCTGATGTGCAACAACATGCCGATGGCCAGGCCGAGCATGTGGTGCAGGAAGCCGTGTCCCTCCTCGGCCCCGATCAACACACCGGTTCCGATGCCGAGCGGTGCAGCAAGGGCGAAGACCACGAGCATGATCCAACTGGAGGCACCACTGGTGCCGGAGCGCAACAGCACCGTGGCCAGGGCGATGGCCATGGGCATCTTGTGCAGCAGCACGCCGAACAGGAAGGGCAGGTCGCCCGCCACCTTGGGATCGGCAAAGGGCATGCCCTCGGCGAAAGAGTGCAGGCAAAGGCTGAACAAGGTCACCAGTGGCAGGGCCTTTCCACCGTGATGATGGATGTGACCGTGTTCTATGCCCTGGCTGAAGAATTCAAGCACCACCTGTAACAGGAATCCACCAAGCACCCACAAGCCTATATGGGCCCCTTCTTCGGCGTAGAGTTCGGGCAGCATGTGCAGGAACACCACCGCTAGTAGGAAGGCACCGCTGAAGGAGAGAAGCAGACTCAGCCATTTCGACTCGGGCCGTGTTACACGGACCAATGCACCAGCGAGCAAGGGCAAAAGGAAGAAGGCCAGGACGGTAACGAGCGTCATGTGAAGGGTTTGCGCATCCAGAGCACGAAGCGCTGGGACATTTCCGGATCGAAAGGAAGTGGTTCGGGGCCGTCTGTCCGGTCCTCGATCACAAAGCCAGCGGCACGGGCCATTTCCTCCAGTTGGTCGGGAGCAAGTGCTTGAACCCGTTCTTCGAAGTGATGCTCATCATCACCATCGCGGACCGAGATGCACTTCACCAGCACCTGGTCCCGACAGGAACGGCGAAGTGTGAAATCCACGCCCTCCTTGCGAAGTCGCTCTTCGGGGACCAGATCGCGGATGACAAGCGCGCTGTTCATGAAATCCACCACGAAACGGCCACCGGGCCTCAAGGCCGCGAAGGCGGCGCGGAAAACCGCGCGATCATCCTCAAAGTCCTCGAAGTAGCCCAGGCTGGTGAACAAGCAGCAGGCGGCATCGAAGGCCTCCGGCTCGAGGACCTGGCGCATATCGTGTACCACGAAGCGCGCTTGGGGCGCTGCCATCCGAGCCTCGGCGATACTGGCTTCCGAGATATCCACCCCCACCACCTCCAGACCGGCCTCCGCGAAGAACCGGGCATGCCGTCCACGGCCGCAAGCAAGGTCCAGCAGTCGGGCACCATGGGGAAGGCTCCAACGGGCAAGGATGGCATCGGTCCAGGACCGTGCATCCGCAACGTCGCGATGCCCGTAGAGGAGCGCGTAATACCGCGTACCGAACCAATGTTTGAACCAACCCATGGCCTGCGAGGCGCGAATGTACCTACCCGGCACGGGTTGACAATTCCGTGGAAAACTCCCCGCAGCGGGGAGGCACATACCGCGCAGGTGGAGTGTTCTTTGTAGGACATAGCCGCAGAACCACCGCATCGATGCTGGACCGGATCCACGACCTGTACCACGAACTGGAGCGCCATCGGGTGATGCTTTCCTTCAAAGGGACGCTGACTCCGGAGCTGATCACTGCCCTGCTGATCGCCACCGAGCGCAAGATGGACGGGATCGAATCCGATATGCGGACCCGCAAGCGCGTCCTCAACGTGGTGATGGAGTGCCTGCAGAACCTGTATCACCATCATGCAGGACAGCGGAACGACACGGATCACAGGACCGAGCCGACCGCAGAGCCGCACGGCGTGGTCATGATCGCACAGGTTGGCCATGGGTACCAGGTCCTAACGGGAAACCTGATGGACGGTGCCGAGGTGGACCGTTTGAAGGAACACCTGGACCACATCAACACGCTGGAGCCCGATCAACTCCGCGAATTCTACCGAGAGACCCTTGCCGACGGCACCTATACCAACAAAGGAGGTGGCGGGCTGGGGATGATCGACATCGCTCGGAAAAGCGGTGGCAAGCTCGAGTATGGTTTCATGCCCTACGATCAAGGCAGTGCTTTCTTCAGCCTTAACGTGAACGTGACCTCTTAGACCGAACATCATGACGGCCCTATCCATCGAAGGCAGCCCCAAGACGCCTCATGTCCATTTCGATCCCGACTCCGGTTTGTTTGAATTGAAAGGGCGATCCATCCCCGAGAACTCGATCGATTTCTACAAGCCCTTGATCGACTGGTTGGACAAATACGGTCGTTCGCCACGGCCCAAGACCGCGCTCCATGTGCAACTCGAGTACTTCAACACGAGTTCGTCCAAGTGCATCCTGGACCTGTTCAAGAAATTGGAAGGGGTTCGGGCCACGGGCAACGAAGTCACGGTGCTCTGGCACTACGAGGCGGACGATGAGGACATGCTCGAGGCCGGCGAAGACTATGCGGGTATCATCAACATCCCCTTCAAGATGATCGAGATCGAAGAGGTGGATGGCGGGAACAAGGAATAGTCGTTTCAGCAGCGGACCATTCCCCATCCACCCACAGCCCGATCGTTGCGCGGCTGGATCATTCCTTTGGTATTGACCCGATCGCTGGTCCACCGTTCAACGCAGGGTGGGTCGGAAATGGCCATCGATACACCAGGGCAGGCGGTCCGGTGCTCCGCTCCTGCTCCGATCCCGCACGTACTGTCCGAGGCTCGTTTAGCGCGGCGGATACTCAGCCGACCGCTCGGCCTCCGAACTTTTTCAGCAGTCGGGGGAACAGTTCGAAGTAGAGCGTCATCGCCAGCAACAGCGACATGGCCCAAAGCACCAGGGTGTTGGCGGCCAGGGTAGGCACACGTATGCCGCCGAGCCATTTGGCCGGTGCATAGAACTGGGCACCGAAGAAACCGCTGTAGGTGGGTTCCAGGTAGATCGGGTCGCTTTTCTGGATCAGCTCACCGGCGTCGGTCACGATCACATTCACCTCGTTCTTGTTGGTCACCACATCGGCCAGGCTTTCGTTCCGATGTCCATTGATCAGCGCGAAGTACTGCGCACGCCGTTCGGGGTCGGCTGTCATGCGGGCGATGCGTTGTTCCTTTTCCGCTTCTGCGGCCTTGAAGACATTGCGATAGTGCTGGGTAAGCACATTGAGAGCGGCCGTCAGTTCATCGAGCACCTCGGCATTCACCTTATCGGGTTCCAATTCGGCGATCCGCTGGAATGAGAATCCTTTGATCATCCTGGCCTCCTTGGCCAGCTCGGTGCGGAGCAGGCCGAGATCATGCTCCAGTTCCACTCCCTCTGGGAAGCCGTTCAACGCCCGGCGCACGTTGCTCACCGCGCTCTCCAATTCGCGCACCCAGAGGTCCTTCTTCCAATTGGCGTTCTTCATGCGCTGATCCAAGGCATAGAACTCCCGCTCATAGCGGTTGTCCATGAACTGGGTCACGGCCAGGCCCTCATAGGCCCAACGCGAGGCCATTACGTTACCCACCACGGGTACGCTTCGTTGCGAAGCGAACCAGGGATGCAGCTTATCGAACTTCACGATGATGCCACTGAAGAGCAGTTGCGGAATGATGAGCACCGGGATCATGATGTAGATCACTTTGGCGCTGTTGAAACTCGCGCTTACGTTGAGGCCGAGCACATTGGCGAAACACGAGGCGCTGAACAGCAGCAGCCAATGCTGAAGGTGCTGGCCTTGGATCCCGAGCACCGCGTGCCCAACGAGCACGAACAGACCGGTCTGGATGGCCGAGATCAGGAACAGGATGCCCACCTTGCTCAGCAGGTAGCTCATCCAGCTCAGGTCCAGGAACTTCTCCCGCGCAAGGATCTTGCGGTCGCGGATGATCTCCTCGGCGCTCACGGTAAGGCCGAGGAACAGGGCCACGATGACCGCGATGAAGAGGTACTGGGGGATGTTGTCGTTCTGGCGGAACACGTATTCCTCTGGCAGGCCGTGGCCCACGCGATGGAACTTCAGGAAGAACGCCATGATGAAGGCCAGGGCAGGCGCTTCGACCATGTTGATCAGCACGTACTGCCGATTGGCCAGCTTGCTCAGGAGATCGCGTTGGAAATAGACCTTCAGCTGGCGAAGTCGCCCAGGTACGGTGAACGTGCTCTTCGGCACGCTCCGTTCCTCGGCCACCTGGGCCACGCGGCCTTCCATCTGCGCACGGAACACCTCGTTCCAGGCTTCTGGTCCGATGCGTCGCTGATCCGTTTCGTTGCCGTACTCATCCACGAGTTTGGCTTCGAGGATATTGAAGATCTGTTCGGGGTTCACATTGCCGCAAGCGCCGCACTGCCCCACCTCGCTGTTGACCTGGCCGGTGACCCGTTTGAAGTAGACCACTGCATCCACGGGATCGCCGTAGTAGACGGGATGCCCTTCCTGGTCCATGAGGAGGAGCCGATCGAAGAGCTTGAAGATATCGGATGAAGGTTGGTGGATCACCACGAAGACGAGTCGGCCCTTGAGGGCGAGCTCCTTCAGGAGATCCATGATGTTCTCCGAATCGCGCGAGCTGAGGCCGCTGGTGGGTTCATCCACGAAGAGGACACTGGGTTCGCGGATCAGCTCCAAGGCGATGTTGAGGCGCTTACGCTGGCCACCGCTGATGGTCTTTTCCAAGGGGCTGCCCACCTTGAGGTCCTTCGACTCGAAGAGCCCCAGCGTCTGCAGCATGCGCAACACCCGCTCCCCGACCTGTTCATCGGATAGGTCGCCGAAGCACAGCTTGGCATTGTAGAAGAGGTTCTGGTAAACGGAAAGCTCCTCGATCAGCAGGTCGTCCTGGCTCACATGGCCGATCACCCCACGGATCCGTTCGCGCTCGGTGTGCACGTCGATGCCATTGATGGTCACACGGCCACGGCTCGGCTTCAGGTTTCCATTGAGGATGTTGAGGAGCGTGCTCTTGCCGCTGCCACTCCCCCCCATGATCCCGATGAGCTTACCCCCTGTTTCGGCCAGGCGCAGTTCGTGGAGGCCGATGCGGCCGTTGGGGAACGCGTACTCGATGGCGTCGGCCTTGAACACGATCCGGGACCGTGTGCCCTTCTGCATGAACGCGGCGAGGATGTCGCTGTAATAGATGGGCACCCCGTTGGGCGGACGCACACTGGTGCCATTGCTCAGCACGAAGTGGCTGTCGCTCCCCATCCGTTGGCCGTTCATGGTGACTTCGGCCGCGCCGGAGTAGCGCATCACATACAGGTTCACGCTGGGCACGTGCAGCACCCTGATCTCGCCTTCCAGCCCATGGGCATGGATGTGTTTGGCCTTCTGCGTGGTGGTGTGCTGGGCGGCGTCGATATAGAGCAGGTTCTCCGCATCCTCGCGATGCTCTCCATGCAACTCCACGAATCGGCGGCAGCTGAGGAAATCCTCGTGTACGATGTTGAAGGTCTCCGCCACGGTGGCCACGAACTCGGCTTCCTGTTCCGTCACCTCCACGTTGCTGTTCACGAACTCCAAGAGGTGGATCAGCACCACGAACTTCTGGTGCTGGTTGAGTTCCTCGTTCACCTGGGTGCAGATCTTCAGGACCTTCACCGAGTTGAGCGAGGTGCGTTTACGCCCGCTGCGGCTCTGGCCACCGCTGGCATGGAACGCCTGCACATAAGCCTGATACCGGGCCATGTGCGCGGCGGCCACCTCGGGGCTGAACTGTTTGCGCAAGAAGCGTGCGAGGATCGCCGCATTGTCCGGACGTGCGCCTTCGGCCACGGCATCGCCCTTGGCGATGATGGCGAACAACTGCAACAAAGCCTTGAGTATCTTCTCACTCATACTGCCTTCACCCCTCCCTCCTGGGCCATGCCCGAAAAAAAGAGCGCCCCTCTTTACGAGAGGGGCGCCGCAAGGTTGCGTCGGAGCGCGAAAGCCGGTCTACTTCTTGAAGCCGATGAGCATCACGGCACATCCGCTCCCGGCTTTGGTGGGGTCCAATCCGGCCTCGATCCGTACGTCGATGGTATTCGCCACAGCGAGGTCCCAGTAGGGAGCATTCCCCTGATCCTTGTTGCTGAAGAGCACATTACCGTCCTTATCCACCACATGGAAAAGGAGGATCCCATCGCCCTCTCCACTGCAGGCGGCCACACGGTAGGTGGTACCGCCAAAGAGGGTGAGGTTGAACTCGGCTTGTTCGTCGCCCTGCAGGAGCGCACGGTAGAACTGGCCATCGGGGATGTACTGCGTTGTGATGTGCTTTTCGCAACGTTCAGCGATGGTGCCACAGATCTCCTGGGCCTGGCTGGCGATGGAGATGGAAAGACTGAGAAGAAGGAATGTCCTGCGCATGGGTTCAGGCGAGCATCAGGTTGCGGATGGCCGATACCTTGGCCACGATGGCCGAGAGTTGATCAGCGGGAATGGTGACGGTACTGGTGCTGTTGATGAAGGTGGTCTTCTTGGTCGCATCGGTGACCGGCTCCTGGAAGGTGTAGGTGGAGGAGACCCCGGCGAACAGGCCCTGAAGCTCCTTCAGCGCGGTCACCAAGGGCGCAGCGGCTTGCTCTTTGTCGGTGCTTGTGAGCAATTCGACCAGGGCGTTAAGTCCGTTCTTCTGTTCGCCGATGCGGTTGACCAAGGCCTGATCCTTGCTCGCCGCGGGGTCCGAAACGGTCAGGTACAGGGCTTCGATCCATCCTCCGGCAAGGACCAAGGCGCTCACATCATCGCGCTGGCTGCTCTTCAGATACTGGTCCGCCGCGCGGAATGCCGTGCCACTGAATCGCAGAAGGCTATCCTCGCTACCGAGGTTGTTCTTGAAGCGATCCAGCAGGGCTTTGTCGAAGGAGTTGGTGAGTTCCAGCTTGCTGCCCAATTTCTCGATGGCCTGAAGGGTGGCCATGGCGCGTTGTCCATCCTTGTGCACGGTGGCATAGGCGAGATCCGCACCATAGATGCCGAGCGCGGTGCTCTGCGCCACTTTGCCGGTGGCCACATCGCTCTTCTCCAGCGGTGCGGTCAGATCCTTCTGATACTTCAGGCCTGCTTTGCGCATGGCCAGGACGGTCTGTACCGGAGAGGGGATACTGAACACCCGGCCAGCGACGCTCAGCAACTCGGTCTCCTTCTGTGCGGTATCCACCGCAAGGGTATCGGCCGTATGGTCGTGGGAAGTGGTGTCCGAACCTCCGCAAGAGGCCATGAACAGGCCCAGAACAAGGGCGGAAGCGAAAGTCGAAGAGTGTATCACGCGCATGGAGACTGCGGATATGTTCGTTATCCGGGTGTCGAAGGTACGTGCAGGCGTAGGGCTGGGTCCCAGCACCTTCCAGCAGTTTTCAACACTTCTACGGGGATCTGGGCCACGGGTTCCTACCAGCGTGTGAAGCGGGCACCCTTGAGGGCGTACCAGAGGATGAAGAGGTAGCAGGGCACCATCATCCAGTAGGCGTTCTGAGGCCCCACCGCGGGCATGGCCGAAAGCTGGCCATAGAGCAATGGGAGCAATGCCCCGCCGGCGATGGACATGATCAGGAAGGCGCTGCCCGTTCTCAAGTGTCGGCCGAGGCCAGCGATGGCGAGCGGCCAGATGGCGGGCCACACCAGGGCATTGGCCAGCCCGAGGAAAGCGATGCAATACACACTGGCGACACCATCGAGCAGAATGGCCGCGAGGGTGAGCAGGACACCGAGGACGGCTGAAAAGGCCAGTGCTTGGGCCTGTGTGAACCAACGGGGAACGCCGACGATACCGATGATGTACCCCACCACCATGCAGGCGAGCGTGTAACTGGTGAGGTGACGGGTCTCCTCCAAGGGCATGCCCTGGGCCTGACCATACAGGCCAATGGTATCTCCAGCCATCACCTCCCCCCCCACGTACAGGAAGAGCGCGACCACCCCGAGCATCAGCGCCGGATAGCTCAGGATGCCACGTTCCGGAGCATCGCCAGCTTGTTCATCAACCTCCACATCAAGTTCGGGCAGGGGCGAGAAAAGCACCATCAGTCCCAGGCCGAAGAGCACCACGGCCATCACCCCGTAGGGCAGGATCACCCGGGCAGCCAGTTCATCCAGCTTGGCGGCATAGGCCGTTGCGTCGAGGGAGGCCAGGTCGGCCTGCAGGGTGGCGGCATCCTGCAGCAACAGGGCACCGAGCACGATCGGGGCCAGCACCCCGGCCATCTTGTTGCAGATGCCCATGACGCTGATGCGAGAAGCAGCGCTCTCGATAGGACCTACCACGGTGATGTACGGATTGCTGGCCGTTTGCAACAACGAGAGGCCCGTACCGATGACGAAGAGCCCCACCAGGAAAAGAGGGTAGGAACGTGCTTGCGCGGCTGGGATGAACAGGAGCGCTCCGATGGCCATCACGAACAAGCCGTACATCATACCGCGCTTCATGCCGGTGCGCCGCAACACCGCCGACATCGGCAGGGCCGTAACGAAATAGGCGATATAGAAGGCGAAGGTGACATAGAAGGGCTCGGCACCGTCCTTCAGCTCGCAAATGATCTTCAGATAGCCGATCAGCGGCCCGTTGATCCACGTGGTGAAACCGAACAAGAAGAAGAGGGCGCCCAGGACGAGCACCGCCGACCGGGTATGGGGGTTCGCGGACATGCGGTGCAAAGTAGAGGCGTCGATCCAGCCACCGCTCGGCTGTCCACCAGGCTCGTGAACAAACCACTGTGGAACAGAACGGCCAGCGAACGCCGTGGGCACGTTACACCGCCCACTCCATCACCAGTTCAGCTCGTGCTTGTAGTACCGGGGGAAGCGGATCCCCTTCCGTACCGCCTCATAATACTTGTGCCACAGCGGTGTGGAAAGGTCGTAGAGGTCCTTCTCCTCCGGCACAGGCCGCTGCACGGGCAACCGCACCGCTCTGGCCATTTTGTTCCTGAACTCCACCTTCTTGCGCTTCATGCCTATAAGACAGCCGGAGTCGCCGAAATGTTGTCCGCCGTTCCTCGTTCCAAAAACCGCCGTTCTTGGCCCTTCCGCGACCGTTGATCCGTTCATCGATCACCTTTGTGGCCTGGTCGAACCACGTGTACGCCGAAGTCATCCTCCCACTTGCCGTTCCGGGCACCTTCACCTACTCCATACCGGAGGGGTGCGAGGTGGTGGCGGGCATGCGTGTGGCCGTGCCCTTCGGGCGCGGGCGCAAGCTGTACGGCGCGGTGGTGCGTCGGGTGCATGGCGATGACCCATTGAACCGCAAGGCGAGACCGATCCTCTCCGTGCTGGACCCCGCCCCCATCGTGCTGCCCGAGCAGTTGGAGCTCTGGGACCGCATCGCTGCGTACTACATGTGCACGGTGGGCGAGGTGATGATCGCGGCCCTGCCCGGACAACTCACCCTCTCCAGCGAGACACGCCTGGTGGCAGGCCCGCACGTGGAGGATAACCTACCCGGCCAGGAGCGTGCGGTGTTCCTGCTGAACGCCTTGGAGGATGGGCAGGTGGTGACGTTGGAACAGGCCGGCGAACTGTTGGGACTGAAGGACCCATTGCCTGTGGTGAAACGTCTGATGGAACAGGGAGCCCTGCTGCTGGAGGAACAGTTGAAGCAGGATTGGAAGCCACGGATGGCCACCTATATCCGGCTGGCACCGGAAGCGACGAGCGAAGCCGCCCTGCACGGCTGGTTCGACCGGTTGGAGAAAGCCCCGAAGCAGCTCCACGTGCTGATGCGCTTCGTGGAGCTGAGCCAATGCCTGAGCGACCGGCCCAAGGAAGTGGAACGCGCCAAGCTGGTGCACGCGAGCGGCAGCACCACCGCCGTGGTGGAGCAATTGGTGAAGAAGGGGCTGTTCGAACGGTACGAACGTGAGGAGGGCCACCCCGACCCTTCCGCCGCTTCGGCCCCACCTCCCTCCCTCTTCCCGGCACATCAGCAAGCCCTCGAAGCCGTGCGGATAGGTTTAGAGAAGCACG
>SSGN01000188.1 GCA_008016945.1 Flavobacteriales bacterium | reverse complement strand
GACGACACCCCAGGTGCACGACGCGAATGAAAAATAATTTCCCAAAAGTACCGCAATCTCCCAAACCACGCACTTTGCCGCCACATATCCGCTCGCTGCGGGATAATCGTCATCATCGCAGCCCCATCGGTCATCAAGCGGCGCATCAACAACTCAATCGTCTCCGGACGCACCCGTGCATCAACATCCAAAAACAGCACATAGCGCCCGCTCGCTTCCTCGAGCAGCGTCTCCAGCGCATAATTCCGCACCAGCCAGTCATCCGCCGGCTCATCCCCAGCTTCGAGCTGCGTGAACTGTACGCTCTCGATCGCGTCGGGGGGGGGGGGCTCCCCGGGGGGTGGCGGTGGCTCCTCCTTCTTCTCCTCCTCGAAGAGGTCGAGGTTCACGTCCACGATCTTCTTGACCTCCACCACCTCTTCTTCGCCACCCATGGCGGCGATGATCTTGGGCAGGCCCACGGCCAGGCCGAAGACCAGCACCGAGCCCACCACGGCGATGAGCAGTCGTTTCACATAATCCCGTCGCAGGACATAGGCGCCGTATTCGCGGTTGCGATCGGCGAAGACCATGGTGTTGCGTTCGGCGGTGATGACGTTGTTCCAGCTCAGGTCCATGGCCATGGCGATGGACAGCACGAGCAGAATACCGATGAAAATGACGTATTCCATGGCTCAGAGCTTGGCTTTTTCGATGTCCAACAGGGCCTGTTCCTCGGGCTTCAGCACATCGACCACGCCATAGGAGCCGATACCACTGATGTCCATTTCATCCACCATATCGATCATGTTGCGGTACTTGGCATCCGCATCGGTCTTGATGATGGCCTTGAGGTTCTCCTTGGTGCCTTTGATCTCCTTTCGCTTGGCGTTGTACTCCTCCTCGGTGATCTTCTTGTCGTTGAACTGGCGGACCAGGTCGTTGAGCTGGGCGATGGTCTGCTTGTTGTTCTCCACCAACAGCTTCTGCACTTTGCTGAAGTCGGTGCGCTCCAAGGTGGTCGGCGGACCCTTCTCGGTGGCCTCCTTGCGGAATTCTCCCAGGTAGTAGTAGATCTGGTCGTTCTTGGTGAGCAGGAGGGTGATGGCGTTGCTCAGCTGGGTGGGCGGTGGGGCCGGGGCGTTGGGATCCGGGGGTACCGGATAGGTCATCTGCAACGAACTCGGCTTGTACATGGTGGTGGTGAGGATGAAGAAGGTGAGCAGCAGGAAGGCCAAGTCCACCATCGGCGTCATGTCGATGTGGGTATTGCCCTTCTTCGCGCGCTTCTTGCCTTTTCCGCCGCTATCACCACCACCTTCGGGTACTTGTGCCATGGTGTGTATCTGTTAGGATCGGCCTCCAAGAGCGCTGTACACGCTCGCACGAAGGAGGTTCGATCGGTTGCTCACATCCTCGAGGCTTCGAGGTCGGTGATCATCTTGAACTTGCTGATCTGGATACCCGGTGACTGGAAGGTGCGGATCACCTCGGCCACGCGGCTGTAGTTGGTATTGCCATCGGCTTTGAGGGCGACGACGGGGTTGTGCCCTGCGTCGTTCCAAAAGATGTTCCGGGTGACCGTGATCCAGTCGCGTAACTGGTTGTTGGTACTGTCCATCGGTATGCCCTCGTTTCCGGCCATGAACGCCTTTCGATCGGCCCCGGTCTCCAGGGCGAGCAATTCCTTCAGTTCCTGGATGGGTACGCCAACGGGTCCAGCGTTCACGAATTTGATCTTCTCCTCTTCTGTCGGGGTGTAGTTCACCCTTTTGCCGAGCTCTTCCAGCACTGCGATACGCACCCCCTTGTCGGTGAAATCCCAGAACACCTTGCCCGATGTGTCCACCACGATGGTCATCATGTTGGTCATGGGAATAGGCGATTGGGACATGGAGGCGGGCGTATCCACAGCAACCGCTTCTTCCGGTCGGAATTGGGCGGTGAGCATGAAGAAGGTCACCAACAGGAAGGCAAGGTCCACCATCGGAGTCATGTCCAGGTTCGGACTGCTCTTCGGCATTTTGATCTTTGACATGCTTCTTCTTGTATATGGTACAGGTCGATCCACCGCGACCGCAAGCGGGCGGTAGGTCGTTCGCCCCTATTTGCGGTTGGCCAGGGTCTGGCTCACGCTGAAGCCCGCCTCATCGATCCCGTGGGTGATGCTATCGATGCGGTTGCTGAAGTAGTTGAAGAAGATGATGGCCAGGGTGGAGCCGGTGATACCCAGGGCGGTGTTGATCAGGGCCTCGGAGATACCGGTGGAGAGTGCGGTGGCATCGGGCGTGCCGGAGGTGGCCAAGGCGCTGAAGGCCCGGATCATCCCGAGTACCGTTCCGATAAGACCCACGAGGGTGGAGATGCTGGCGCAGGTGGACAGGATCACCATGTTCTTGCTGAGCATGGGCAGTTCCAGGGCGGTGGCTTCCTCCAACTCCTGTTTCACGCTTTGCAGGCGGGTCTCCTTGTCGTGCGTGGCATCGTAGAGCACCGTCTTGTAACGCTCCAGGCCGCTGCGCATCACGTTGGCCACCGAGCCTTTCTGTTCGTCGCACACGGTCACCGCTTTGTCCACATCGTCGTTGGCCAGATGCTGACGAACGTTCACGATGAACTCATCGATACGACCCTTGCCCTTGGCGCGACCAAGGGTGATGAAGCGCTCCACCGAGAAGATGAGCACGATCAGGTTGATGCTGATCAGGATGGGAACGATGAAGCCCCCTTTGTAGATGGTCCCATACAGCTTGCCGGGGTTCACATCGATGGGGTGGCCATGCACGGGGTCGTTGTTCTGGAAGTTCGCCGGATCGCCCAGGACGTACATGTAAAAGGACGCGCTGATGATCAGCACCAAGGGGAACACTATGGCCACGAACAAGGAGTTCGCTTTCCCGCTTTTCACGTTGCTCATTGGGGTCGTCTTAAAGTGAGGGTGTAGTTGTTAGCGTAGTTGTGCATGCCGGTCCATCGCTGGCGACGGCGGGGGTCAAACATAGCAAGTTCCCATGCTCGGCCGTGTGAATCCTGTGTAAAGCTTGGCTCGATGCTTCGCGTGGAAGCCTTTGGCGAGAACGGGTGGTGCAGGCCATGGTCGTGAGCAATGCTAACGCCGGGGTGCGCCGCCATGGTACGGCGAACGCCATGGGCCAAGGAACGGACCTTAGTCCACAAGGAACGGCAGGCTGGCCATCCAAGGGTTCATCATTATTTTCTGTGGTATTATTTTCCATGGTGTATATTTGCATCGTAAAAGCCGTTCGACCCAGGCCTCGGCCCAAAGAAGGCCGGCCCGAACGAAGCGGTACGACCCACCAACGCACGAACGCGATGAAAGACACCACCACCCCGAACATGATCCTGCACCGGGCCGCCACCCGCGGACACGCCGACCACGGTTGGCTGAAGGCCTTCCACACCTTCAGTTTCGCCAACTACTACGATCCGGAGCGTATGCACTTCGGTGTGCTCCGGGTGTTGAACGACGATACCATCGCCGCCGGCCGTGGATTCGGTACGCACCCGCATGAGAACATGGAGATCGTGACCATACCGCTGGCCGGTACGGTGGCCCACAAGGACAGCATGGGCAACAGCGGGACCATCGGCGCAGGCGAAGTGCAGGTGATGAGCGCCGGTACGGGTATCACGCACAGCGAGATCAACCCTGCAGCCGATGAGGAACTGCGGCTGTTGCAGATCTGGATGTTCCCGCGCGAACGGAACGTGACACCGCGCTACGCCCAACAGCGGATCGACCCGACCACCGCGACGAACGGCATGGTGCAGATCCTCTCGCCGCATCCGGATGACGCGGGCGTGTGGGCCCATCAGGATGCCTGGTTCACCCTGTTCCGCACCGACGCCGACCGATCGACGGAATACACGGTGAAACGCACCGGGAACGGGGTGTACGCCTTCGTCATCGAAGGCCAAGCCACGATCAACGGCCAGGACCTGGAGCGGCGCGATGGCCTCGGGGTGTGGGGTATCGATAAGCTGGCCATCCGCACCGGGCCGCACGGGGCACACATCCTATTGATGGATGTGCCGATGGAACTGCCATGAAACCATACAACGATCGCACGGACCCGAACGAACACGACCACCGGTAGGCCCCGAAGGGGCAGGCCTTCATGAAACGAGGAAAAGATGAACACAACGGAACAAACAACCATGGGAACGAACACAACGACCACCACACAATGGGCCATCGACCCGACCCACAGCGAGATCCAATTCAAGGTGAAACACCTGATGATCACCACGGTGACCGGTAGCTTCCAGCGATTCGGCGGCCAGGTAGAGGCTCCGGACAACGACCTGCACAATGCCCGGATCTCCTTCTGGGCCGAGGTGGACAGTATATCGACCGGGAACGAACAACGCGACGCACACCTGCGTACGGCGGAGTTCTTCGATCACGAGCACCACCCGCGGATCAGCTTCGAGTCGAACGGCGTCACCAACGAGGTGCACGGTGATCGGTGGGATCTTCATGGAAACCTCACCATCAACGGTCATACCCACCCGGTGATGCTCCAGGTCGAAATGGGCGGAGTGGCCAAGGACCCCTGGGGACGGACCAAGGCGGGCATCAGCCTCAGCGGAAGGATCAACCGCAAGGATTGGCACCTGAATTGGAACACCGCACTGGAATCCGGCGGCGTATTGGTAAGCGACGAAGTGCGGATCGGCTGTGAGATACAATTGATCCAGCAGATCTAATACCCCTTCGCCCCAAGGAACACGCCGACCCAACCGGCTGGTTCCACGACGACACCGGTGATCCGTGCGAAGCCTTTGACGGGTCGGGGCCGCAGCGGATGGACCCTTCGCGCCGAGCGGGTGATGCCGGAAAATGGGACCCGACAGGTGAGGGAAGATAGGCTGACACCAGGCGCACGTTCGCTGCGTGCACATGCCGCGGCAGGGAACATGATCGGTACCGGACAGTGATCCGGTATATGTTCTGTACACGGGGCATGGTGCGTAACCACCATGCCCCGGTCGGCGTTCAAGTGCCCTTCCGAGGGCTTACTTTGTCCAGCGGCGACCGTCCATGCTATTCAACAGCGTCCCCTTCCTCCTCCTCGTACTTCCGACGTTCCTGCTGTACTACCTGCCGGCGCTCCATCGGTTCCAGCTGCATGTGATCATCATCAGCAGCTTCATCTTCTACGCGTACAACGATCCGCCGCTCTTGCTGCTGCTGTTGTTGTCCATCGGGATCAACATCGCTTCCAGCTATGCGGTGGTGTTCGGCCCACAGGGCAATAGGAGAACGTACGCCACCTTGGGCGTGGTGGCCAACCTGGGCATTCTGTTGTTCTTCAAATATGGGCCGCTCTTCGGACGTTCGTTCTTCCCGGAGACCTCCAGCATCGGCCAGTTCCTGGTGAGCATCCCGCTCCCGGTGGGCATCAGTTTCTTCACGTTCCAGGGCATCAGCCTGGTGGTGGAGGCATACAAAGGCAAGCAGGTGGAGGACTACGACACCATCGTGGTGCGTGGCCTCGTGCGCCATGGCATCCGCATCGCGGCGTTCAAGGCCTTCTTCCCCCAACTGGTGGCCGGTCCGGTGGTCACCGCACACGAATTCCTGCCCCAGATCCGCACCAAGTACTTCAAGGACATCGATCGGAACAGCGCGTTCGCCTCGCTGGTGGTGGGCTACTTCCTGAAGATGGTGATCGCCGACAACCTGAAGGACCAGACCTTCTGGGTGACCTTTCCCTACTTCCGGGACATGCACAGCCTCACCCTGGTGGTGCTCCTGTTCGGGTACTCGTTCCAGATCTTCTCGGATTTCGCCGGGTACTCCCTGATCGCCATCGGCCTCGCCAAACTGTTCGGCTACGACTTCCCGATCAACTTCAACTTCCCGTACATCAGCACCACCTTCTCCGATTTCTGGCGCCGGTGGCACATCTCCCTGAGCACTTTCCTGCGCAACTTCCTGTACATCCCCTTAGGAGGCAACCGCAAAGGAGGATTCCACACCTACAAGAACCTGATGCTGACCATGGTCCTGGGCGGTCTGTGGCACGGGGCGGCCTGGAGTTATGCGGTATGGGGCTTCTTCCATGGGCTGGTCCTGGCCTTGGAAAGACTGGCGAAGGACTTCGGCATCCGCGTGAAACTCCCGGCAGCCATGCACATGCTGTTCATCTTCTGCATGGTGACACTCGCCTGGTTGCTCTTCAAGCTACCCGACTTCAGCCATGTGATCGAGTACGTGCGCTGTATGTTCACGAACACACACATCGCCAACGTACAACCCATCATCCTCTTCTTCACGGCGTTGTTCTCCATACCGCCCATCCTTTACCATCTGATGTACCTCTGGACGCGCAAGCCAAGGCCATCGCTCGCCCGGATCAAGCCGGTGTTGTATGGCATCATGCTCTTCCTCATCTTGGTGAATTCGGGAGGCGGCGCATCGTTCATCTACTTCCAGTTCTGACCCGGGCATGATCCGTCGTTCGCTCCTCGTCTTCGCGCTTCTCGTGGTGGGCTATGCGCTGTACATCAAGTTCGGGAAACCGGAACTGAACACCGTACAACACCAGGCCAGCGGCAACCGCATCAGTGCTGAGCAGTACATCTTCGCTCCGGACGAACCCAACTCCACGGTGATCGTGGGATCGTCACTGGCCTTTCGGATCGCGATGGACAGCCTGCCCCCGAACACCATCAACCTCGGCTTCGGCGGCCTTACCGTGTACGATGGCTTGGAACTGGTACGCCGCTCGGGGAAGAAGCCACGGCGCGTGGTGTTGGAAACGAACATGATCTTCAAGGACCCGGACCGGGGGTTCCTGGATGCGGTGTTCCAGCCCGGGCTCTTCGAACTGAGGAAGGCCATGCCCATGCTGCGCGAAGAGAACCAGCCCTCCGGGGTCTTGGTGGGATACCTGAAGCGTAGCATGAATGCTGGCGACGGGCAGGTGGCCGCTCAAGCGGACAGCATGGCCATGAGCGAGAACCTACTGAACACCAATCGAGGGATATTCTCGAAAGCACCGGCCGACAGCACGCAGCAGCGTTTCATGGCCGCCCTGTCGCAAGAGGTGAAAGCCTTGGAGGCCAACGGTACGGAAGTGGTGTTCCTGGAGATCCCGATCAGCGAAGAGCTCATGGAGAGTCCGTTGGCCATACGGGCACGGGAGGTGATCCAGACCCTCTTCCCGGACCACCGTTTCGTGCGCAGCGATCGCACCTGGCGTACCACGGATGGACTCCATCTGGAGTGGCACAACGCGCAGCGCTATAGCCGCTGGTTGGCAGGACAACTGCGATAAGGTCGTAACGGGGATCACGATCCATCCACGTTCCGCGATGCGGTCTCGCCGCCAGGCGCAACGGCATCCTTGCTTCACCGGCACCTACGACGAGCACGGTAGGCGACCAGGACCCTGGCCTTGGTCCACCGGAAAAGACGGATCGCCGGGTGGCCCTAGCCACTGGGCAACGTTCCACGGAACAAACCGATCCGCGTATGGGCCATGGCGCTCCCAGGCCGCGGCTATCTTTGGCGCCCCTTAGAAAGGCGTGATGGACAAGCGTTTCCAACAGTACGATGAACTCGACCTACCCAAGGTCGCCGAGGAGGTCTTGAAGCAATGGGAGGCCGAGGACACCTTCGGCAAGAGCCTGGAACTGCGCAAGGACGCGCCGCCCTTCGTGTTCTACGAGGGCCCGCCCAGCGCCAACGGCCTGCCCGGCATCCACCACGTGATGGCGCGCACCATCAAGGACATCTTCTGCCGCTACCAGACGCAGAAGGGCCACCGCGTGGACCGCAAGGCCGGCTGGGACACCCACGGCCTGCCCATCGAACTGGGCGTGGAGAAGGAGCTCGGGATCACGAAGGAGGACATCGGCAAAAAGATCTCCATCGAGGAGTACAACGCCGCGTGCAGGAAGGCCGTGATGCGCTACACCGATGTGTGGAACGACCTCACCCGGCGCATCGGCTTCTGGCTGGACCTGGAACACCCGTACGTCACCTACCACACCAAGTACATCGAGAGCGTGTGGCACCTACTGAAGAAGCTGCACGACGAGGACCTGCTGTACAAGGGCTACACCATCCAGCCCTACAGCCCCGCGGCCGGCACGGGCCTCAGCTCGCACGAACTAAACCAGCCCGGCACGTACAAGCCGGTGAAGGACACCACGATCGTGGCGCAGTTCAAGGTGAAGCGCGATGCCGCCAGCGAGTTCCTCTTCCAGGATGCCTTCGGGGATGTCTTCATCCTCGCCTGGACGACCACGCCCTGGACCCTGCCCAGCAACTGCGCCCTCACCGTGGGTCCGAAGCTGGAGTACGTGCGGGTGAAGACCTTCAACCCGTACACCCACGCGCCGCAGACCGTGGTGCTGGCCAAGGCGCGGCTGAACGCCTACTTCAACGAGAAGAACAAGGACGCCGCATTCGCTGACTACAAGCAGGACGGAAAGAACATCCCGTGGACCATTGATGGTGAATTCTACGGCCACCAGTTGGAAGGCGTGCGTTACGAGCAACTCCTTCCCTACGCTGAACCTGAAGGCGGAGGCGATGCCTTCAAGGTGATCGGCGGCGATTTCGTGACCACCGAGGACGGCACCGGCGTGGTGCACACGGCGCCCAGCTTCGGCGCGGACGACCAACGCGTGGCCCGGCAGCACAACATCGGCTCGCTCACCCTGGTGGACCTGCGCGGGCGCTTCAAGCCCGAGGTGACCGACTTCGCCGGCGAATACGTGAAGGCCGAGTACTACACCGCCGAGGAGCTGGCCGCCGAAGCGAAGAAGCAGGGCCGCGACAAGTACCTCAGCGTGGACGAGCGCATCGCCATCAAGCTGAAGACCGAGGGCCGCGCCTTCAAGGTGGAGAAGTATGAGCACAACTACCCGCACTGCTGGCGTACCGATAAGCCGGTGCTCTACTACCCGCTGGACAGCTGGTTCGTGCGCGTCACCGCGAAGAAGGACCGCCTCATCGCGCTCAACAAGACCATCACCTGGAAGCCTGAGAGCACCGGCACGGGCCGCTTCGGCAACTGGCTGGAGAACCTGCAGGACTGGAACCTCAGCCGCAGCCGCTACTGGGGCATCCCGCTCCCCATCTGGCGCACCGCCGATGGCGATGAGGAATGCTCGATCGGCTCGTTGAAGCAGCTGAAGGAGGAGATCGCCCGCGCCGTGAAGGCCGGCGTGATGAAGGCCGATCCCTACGCCGCCTTCGTGCCCGGCGACATGAGCGATGCCAACTACGACCGCATCGACATCCACCGGCCCTTCGTGGACGACATCGTGCTCGTATCGCCCGGCGGCAAGCCCATGCGCCGCGAGACCGACCTGATCGACGTGTGGTTCGACAGCGGTGCCATGCCCTACGCGCAGTGGCACTACCCCTTCGAGAACGAAACGACGTTCAAGGAGAAATTTCCGGCGGCCTTCATCGCGGAAGGCGTGGACCAGACGCGCGGCTGGTTCTACACCCTGCACGCCATCGCCACGCTCACGCAGGACAGTGTCGCCTACCAGACCGTGGTAAGCAACGGCCTGGTGCTGGACAAAGTGGGCCAGAAGATGAGCAAGCGCCTGGGCAACGCGGTGGACCCCTTCAAGACGCTGGACCAGTACGGCGCCGATGCGGTGCGCTGGTACATGATCAGCAACGCCTCGCCCTGGGACAACTTGAAGTTCGACGCCGAAGGCATCACCGAGGTACAGCGCAAGTTCTTCCGCGCGCTCTTCAACAG
>SSGN01000124.1 GCA_008016945.1 Flavobacteriales bacterium | reverse complement strand
CGGCGGCACCCTGACCTGCACGGTGACCTCCATCCAACTGCAAGGCTCGGGCAACGGCAGCTTCGCCTGGAGCGGTCCGAACGGCTTCACCAGCAACGCCCAGAACCCCACGGTGAGCGTGGCCGGTACCTACACCTTGGTGGTGACCGGTGCCAACGGCTGCACCAGCCAGGCTTCTGCGGTGGTAGAACTGGACAGCGATGCTCCGGGCGCACAAGCCACCGGCGGCACCCTGACCTGCACGGTGACCTCGATCCAGCTGCAAGGCTCCGGCAACGGCAGCTTCGCCTGGAGCGGTCCGAACGGCTTCACCAGCAACGAACAGAACCCCACGGTGAGCGTGGCCGGTACCTACACCTTAGTGGTGACCGGTGCCAACGGCTGCAGCAGCCAGGCTTCTGCGGTGGTGGTCAGCGATATGGATGTGCCTGAGGTCTTCGCCGAAGGTGGTATGCTGCCCTGTGAGGATGGTACCGTGATCCTTTCCGCCTTCACCGATGGAACAGCACCGACCTATAGCTGGACCGGCCCCAACGGGTATGCCGGTGTGGATCAATATCCGGAGGTCGCAGAACCTGGAATCTATGTGGTCGTGGTGACCACTGCCAATGGGTGCAGTGGTTCCACCAGTGTGGTGGTAACGCGTGAGGATTGCGGGGAGAAGGAGTGCCCTGCTCTGATCACCAATTGCCCGGCGGACATCACCGTGGATTGCGCGGCCGACTACTCCCCTGAAGGACTCGGTGGTATGCCGACCTTCCGTACCGAAGTGGACGGTGGTGACAAGAAGTGCATGCCGGTGAAGAACCACGGTTGGTGGGATGAGACCTTGAGCGCGTGCCCCTTCGTGATCCGCCGCACCTTCTGGGCGGTCGATCTCAGCGGCGACGTGGCCTTCTGTGAACAGACCATCACCGTGGTGGACGAGACCGGACCCGTGATCATGGGTATCCCTGAGGTGGATGGCATCACCTACTGCGACGAGCTGGAGTACTACCACCTCCCCACCGTATGGGCATTCGATGAGTGCACCGAAAGCGCCATGGAGGCCACGGTATCCTCGGTCCAGAACGGGGATGAGAAGGATGGTGCATACAGCATCACCTATACCTGGACCGCCACGGACTACTGCGGCAACAGCAGTGCCGCGACCTGGACCTTGTTCGTTCAATGCGGTAAGCCGGGCCAAGGCAAGAAGCTTGAGGTGAGCGCATCGCCCAACCCGTTCCGGAACGAATGCGTGATCTCCCTCCAAGCCAAGGAGACCGGTACGGCCGTGGTGACCATCACGGACATGCAGGGTCGCTGGATCAGCGAGGCGTACAACGGGCCGGTGTACGCTGGCGAGACCACCCGTGTGGTCTTCAGTCCGGAGAAGGTGGGGACAGGGGCCTTCCTCTACCATGTGCGTATGGATGGTGAGCAGACCCACGGTCGATTGATGCACCAACCTTGATCGGCCTGTCCACAAGGCATGCGGAAGCCCTCGCCAGTCGGCGGGGGCTTCTGCGTTGTTGCGATGGTACCTTCGCGGTCCGATCCGTGGAGAACACCGAACCCCTGGCCGAACGCATGCGCCCCCGCACCTTGGAGGAGGTGGTCGGGCAGGAACACCTCGTGGGTCCGGGCGGGGTGCTGCGGAAGGCCCTTGCCGGTGGAATGCTCCCCAGCATGATCCTGTGGGGGCCTCCTGGCGTGGGCAAGACCACCCTGGCCCGCTTGATCGCGCAGGACTTGAAACGCCCCTTTTATGCTCTGAGCGCCATCAACAGCGGTGTCAAGGAGGTGCGAGAGGTGATCGAACAGGCCGGAGGGTCGGGGTTGTTCGCGCGGAGTGCGGTGCTTTTCATCGACGAGATCCATCGCTTCAGTAAAGCCCAGCAGGACAGCCTGTTGGGTGCGGTGGAGAAGGGAACCATCACCTTGATCGGGGCCACTACCGAGAACCCCAGCTTCGAAGTGATCCCTGCCCTGCTCTCCCGCTGCCAGGTGTACGTATTGAAGGCGCTGGACGAGGAACGTTTACGCAGCTTGCTCGACCGCGCCTTGGTCACCGACCCTGTCCTGAAGGACCACCCGGTCGACTTGAAGGAGACCGATGCCCTGATGCGCGCCAGTGGTGGTGATGCCCGAAGGTTGCTGAACACCTTCGAACTTTGTGTGCTGTCGGCCGGCCGACAAGGCAGCGACCGGATCACCATCGATGATGCCTTGGTGAAGGAGGTGGTGCAGAACAACGCTGCACGGTACGACAAGCAAGGGGAGCAGCACTACGACGTGGTGAGCGCTTTCATCAAGAGCATGCGGGGAAGCGACCCCAATGCGGCGGTGTACTGGTTGGCCCGGATGGTGGAGGGTGGCGAGGACCCACTGTTCATCGCCCGCCGCATGGTGATCCTGGCCAGCGAGGATATCGGCAATGCCAACCCCAACGCGTTGCTGATGGCCACTACCACCATGCAGGCCGTGCAGATGATCGGCTGGCCGGAAGGTCGGATCATCCTGAGCCAGTGCGCCGTTTACCTGGCGTGTTCACCCAAGAGCAATGCCAGCTACAAGGCCATCGGGGCCGCGCAGGAGGCCGTGCGAAGCCATGGCGACCTACCTGTTCCCCTGGCGCTGAGGAACGCCCCCACCAAGCTCATGAAACAACTCGACTACGGGAAGGATTACCGGTACAGCCACGATGGCGTCGGGAATTTCATCGCCCAGGAGTTCATGCCTGAGAAGTTGGCCGGTACCGTCTTCTACGAACCGGGGGACAATCCGCGGGAACAGGAATACCGCGCGATGTTGAGGCGACTTTGGAACGGGAAGTATGAAGGGGCCTGATCAGGCGCGCTCCGACTCGAGGTAGCGCTTGTGCATATCCCAGATGATGCCCAGGCTCACCATCAGGCCGCCTATCCCCTGCTCCACCATCTGCCAGATCACGTCGGCCACCACATGGATCATGCCTCCCTTCGTGAAGGACATGCCCAGGACGAAGATGACCAGATACACGCAGAAACCGAACACCGCACCCAAGAGCATCGAGGTGAACGGGAACGCCTGCTTCAGCGAGATCCATTCGTGAAGGATGGCCGTATGGATGCAGAAGGTCATGGCGAAGCCGAGGAGGATATAGACAAGCCCTGCGAGACAGAGATAGAGCCCCACCGGGATCCGCAGCTCCTCCAGATCGGTGAGCGCCACGCCATGCCAAAGCCAGGAGATCAGGAACATGACCGTGGCCGAAAGCAGCGCTGGAACGATGATATGACGTCTTAGTAGCACGGTGCCTGTCGATGGGGGAAAAATACGATTCGTCGTTCGATGAAACCTGACATTCCTCCGTTGGGCAGTATTTTGCTCCCTGTATGAAATACGTTCGACCAATACGAACGGTTGCCTTCTGGGCGGTGGTTTTTCTTTCCACCACCACAGGGTGTAGAAGGGATAGCGATCCATCCCGGTGGGACGTGGACGTGGTGGCTCCATTGATCACCTCGCGCCTTACCATCGCCCACCTGATCCCCGATTCCCTTCAAAGTGTGGCGGCCGATGGTTCGGTCACCTTGGTCTACTCCTCCGAGCTCTTCGCGGTAGACCTCGACACCCTGCTGGAACTGCCGGATACCAGCTTCAGCTACCCCTATGCCCTGCCCCTACCGCCCAACGATGTCTTCGAGCTACCCGCCGGCTTTCCGGTGATCAGTGAGAACAACCTGATCCGCTTCAACCTTCCCCAGGTGGAACTTTCCCGCCTGGATATCCGTGAGGGTACCCTGCGTGTGGATATGCGGAACAAGATCGGCAGCCGGATCCTGGGGGTCTTCGACCTGCCGACCGCCCAGTTCCCCGATGGCACAGGCAGCATCTCAGCGTCGGTAGAGGCCGGATCGTCGAACGCCCCGAGCAGCTCCACCGTGCTTCGTGACCTAAGCGGTGTGCGGCTGGATCTACGCGGTCCCAGCTACGACCTGGTGAACACCCTGGCCACCAATATCTCCGCCGAACTGGACCCCAATGGGAACGGCGCTAGCGTGACCAATCAGGACAGTATCATCGTGGTGGCCAGTTATCACGATCTGGTCCCCGGTTTCGCCAAGGGCTACTTCGGTACCAATGAACTGACCTACAACGACCAACGGAGCCGGCTGAACCTCTTTGACTCGTTCGTGGGTGGGTCGCTGGACCTGGATCAGGTGACCCTGAGACTGCGGGTGGAGAATGGCATCGGCATGGATCTCAGGGTGCGGCTCAATTCCTTTCAAGCAGCGAACACGCGTACCGGGTCCACGGTGGATCTCACGCATGCCATCCTCCAAGGTCCAATCAATCTGAATCGGGCGACGGACCTCGGGACCGGCTTCATTCCGAGCCTGTACCTGAACGTGTTGGACAACAGCAACAGCAATGTGGATGCCTTCGTGGAGAGCATGCCCGATGAGGTGCGCTACGACCTCGACATCAGTCTGAATCCGCTGGGGAATGTGAGCAATGGCAACGATTTCTTGTATTACGAGAGCAAGCTAAGGGCGGGCCTTGAGTTGGAGGTCCCATTGAATGTGATCGCTACCGGGCTCACCCTGGAAAGTGTGGAAGCGCCCGACCTGCCTGGCGATGCGGCGCATCGGACCATCGTGCAAGGCACGCTGCATCTCTTTGCCACCAATGGGTTCCCGTTCGATGCGACCATCGTGCTCGATATCGTGGATCAGGATCGTCAGGTGCTGAGCTCGATCCCGGTGGATGGGGTCATTCGGTCCGGCGTGGTGGCTGCTGATGGGCTGGTCCACGTTCCTTCCAGTTCCACCGTGCATGCCCCATTGTCCAAGGAGCAGGTGGGGCTGTTGTATGACGGGAACCGCATACGCACCCGGGTGGTCTTCGATACGGACCCTGCACTGGGGCATGTGCGGATCCTGGACCGGTATGCCATGGACCTCCAGTTCACCGTGGATGGAACGTATATGGTGAACGGGCAATGATGCGCCTCGGACTTTCCCTCGCATCGGGGCTGGTGGGGTCATCCTTGGTGGCCCAGGGTCTTCTTCTGCATCACGATCCGCGGGTAGACCTGAATGCCGGGTACAAGAACACGGTCGGTCTGTTCGGCCTCATCGACTACAATGCCAATACCGTGGCCAATGAACTCCCATTGGCACTTTATCAGGGCGGGGAGATCAGCCGGTCGTTGCGCCAACAGGTCGCGGATGGTCTGCAGGCCGAAGCGAACACGGCAGGCTATATCCTCGAAGGAGGCTTACGATGGACCGGCGCTGCATGCTGGGGGACCCGTGGGCAGTGGCGTCCCATGGTCCAGGTCGCGTATCGCGACTTCAGTGGCCTGTCGTTCACCCAGGACCAGTACCTGCTCACCTTCTTCGGCAATGCGCTGTTCGCTGGCCGAAGCGCTCGCCTCTCTCCTTCCGGGTACGAGCGGATGAGCTACCGGACCATCGGAGCAGGCGTGGTGCACGATGGCAACGGCTCCAACCTTCGGGTCGAACTGGTTCAAGGCGGTTCCTTCACGGCGCTTGATGTCCGCTCGTCGGAGTTGTTCACCGCGGCGGATGGCCGTGTGCTTCGCACATCGGTCTTGGGTGAATACCTCGCCAGCGATACGGCGAAGACAGGCTTTGGTCGGACGAATGGTCTGGGCGCCGCGCTTTCTGGCCGCTGGGCTTGGGCTTTCGAGGGGTCTTGGCCGCTCCGGCTCTCCGTTGGCGTGGAGGATCTCGGGTTCATCGCCTGGAACCCGAACTCCGTGGCCATTCGTAAGGATACCCTGGTCAACTTCGAAGGTTGGTACGTGGAGAACCTCTTTGCGCTGGACAAGGTGCTGGTGGACCAGGATGCCGTGCTGGATACGCTCGGCCTTCGCTTTCAGCATGGTCAGGTGACCCGGCCCACGCCCTTCCAGGTCCATGTGAACGCCGACATGCCGTTCGGCGCAGATTGGCGCATCGGCCTGGCATTGGATCACCGGTACCTGACCGGCTATGCACCACATGCGACGCTGCAGGTGAGCCGAGTGCTGGGTACGCGCACCTTGCTTGCCACGTTCCTGAGCTACGGGGGCTTTGGTGGTGCGCGGATCGGCCTGGGGGCGAAGCATCGCTTCGGCAGGCATGTGCTGGTGACCCTCTCCACTCCGCAAGTCCCCGCATTCTTCGATCGGCGCGTGCGTGGGATGGGCATGCTATTGGGAGCAGAGATCGGGTTCTGATGGATACCATGGGCCAGATCCGTACGTTCCTCGCAGGTGTGGCGTTGTGGATCTTGTGCTCATCCACCGGAACACCACCACTGATCGCCTTTCGGGTGGTGGATCCGGTGCGGGAGCCGATCACCATGCATTGGAAGGACGGGCGTGGGGAACGGTTCGGGAACCTCGGCCGGTTGAAGGACCACCTTCATGACCGAGCCCTACAGATGATCTTCGGGATGAATGGAGGCATGTTCACCACCGATCATGGCCCGGTGGGCTTGTACATCGAGGATGGCAGGATCCTGCATCCGATGGATCGGCGCACGGATGGAGCGGGGAACTTCCACATGCAGCCCAACGGTGTCTTCGGCGTGATGGAGGATGGTACGGCCTTCGTGAAGACCACGGAAGCCATGAAGGACATGCGTGGCGTGCGATACGCCACACAAAGCGGTCCGATGTTGATCGCCAACGGGGTCATCAACCGGCACTTCACCCCTGGCTCCCGCAATCTGCATATCCGCAATGGGGTCGGCGTGCGGGCCGATGGCCGCACGGGCTTCGCCATCTCCCGACGACCGATCTCTTTCCACGAGCTCGCCACGTGGTTCGAAGCACACGGCTGCGCCAATGCGCTTTACCTCGATGGAGCGGTGAGCCAAGCCTTCATCCCGGAAGAAGGACTCCAGGGCATGGATGGCGACCTGGGGGTACTGATCGCTGTGGCCGCAGGCTGGTAGCACCTGCTACCTTCGGCCCCATGAACTGGGTGTTGCTGGTGGTGGCCGGGCTGTTCGAAGTCGGTTTCGCCACGTGTTTGGGCAAGGCCCGTGAGACCACAGGGGGCGCTTCGGTCTGGTGGATGACAGGCTTCTTCGTTTGCCTCACCATCAGTATGTACCTGCTCTACAAGGTATCGCAGCACCTCCCTATCGGGACGGCTTATGCGGTGTGGACAGGCATCGGCGCAGTGGGCACCGTGCTCGTGGGCATCTTCCTTTTCCGCGAACCGGTGGCATTCTGGCGCCTCTTTTTCCTGTTCACCTTGATCGCGAGCATCGTTGGGCTGAAGGCCGTTTCCCACTAAGGACGGTTGGTGGAGTTCCGGACCGCAGCTGCGGCGGTCGAGGGATCGCGATGAACTTCGTGTCCATGAAGATCTGTATCGTTGGCTGCGGCAACATGGGCCAGGCCTATGCGCGCAGTTTCCGGAAATACGGCCTGGTGCAACAGGATGAGCTGCTCCTGGTCCTCCGCAGTGAAGGGCGCCGCTCCCAGTTGGAAGCGCTCGGCAGAGTCACCACCACCATGGGTGGGGCGATCAGCACATGTGATCTGGTGATCGTGGCGGTGAAGCCCCAGGACTTCGGTTCCATTTCCCCCGCTCTTGCCCCTTTGCTGCGGCCCGGCCAGGTGGTGCTCTCGATCATGGCCGGTATCACCATAGCACGGCTACAGGCGGATCTGCAGCACCGGACCGTGGTCCGTGCCATGCCGAACGCTCCGGCGCAGATCGGCATGGGGATCACCGCCTATGCTACGGGAGCGGAGCTGAACATGCGCCAGACCTTGATGGTGGAGCAGTTGCTCAACAGCACCGGCCGCGCGGTCCATCTGGAACATGAGGCACACCTCGATCCGGTGACCGCGCTCAGCGGCAGTGGCCCGGCATACTTCTTCCATATCGTGAGAACGATGATCGACCAAGGGGTGGCTCTTGGACTACAACCGCACGTGGCCACCGCACTGGTGAAGCAGACCATGCTGGGGAGCTACCACCTCATGGAACATGCCGACCGCACACCGGACGATCTGATCACGGCGGTGATGAGCAAAGGAGGTACCACCGAAGCGGCGTTCAAGGAGTTCGAACGCTCAGGTCTGGCCCAAGCCTTGGCAAAGGGCATCGAGGCGGCAAGCCGCCGAGCCCAAGAGCTTTCTGGCGCGTGATCAACGCGCCGCGTCCAGAACCTTAGTGCAGCACGGAGAATCGTTGCTCGACCACCCCTTGAGACCATCGGATCCGCGCGATGTACTGGCCATCCGCGAGCCCTGACACATCCACGTTCACCAGATCGCTCTGGATCCGTGGTACGGAACGGACCGATCGACCGGTGAGGTCCATGATCTCCAAGGTCGTGGACGGATCATACGGGATACGGACGCCGATCGACAACGGTCCGGATGTGGGTGTAGGCCAGAGGGACATGGCATGGTTCACGTGGCGTTCGGTCAAACCATCGGGAGCTTCGGCGCTCCACAGTTCAATGTCGTCCACGGCGGCCTCGACAAGGCTGCCACCGTCCTGCTCCAGTCCTGGTCGAACACTGTCACTGGCGATGAACTTGAGACGGATCTGCGTGGCATCATCACCCAAGACATCTCGAACACGGAACACCTTCCTGCGCCAGTTGCGCTCTCCGGTCTTGGTGTCTTCCACGGGAACCCAGCTGGCACCATCATCACCACTTGCGTATACCTGCCACCAGTCGGCGTTGGGGTTGGCGCCGGACGGAGGGTTGTTCGTGTACCACCGCCAATAGCTCATGGCCGGGTCCACGTAGGGCGTCAGGTCCACGTTGGGGCCCATCAAGGTGGTGCTCCCCTCATCCACGTCGTTATCCCCGATCGGACTGGTGGTGCTGAGCGCGTTGCCCGTGTACCAGCAATACTGTCCGCCTGGGGTGTGCTGTGTCCCGGTCTGCACGATGGTGCTGGGCTCACCAGCCGTGCCGTACGAAGCCATCGGTGGCCCGAACTCCCAATTGCCGGTGATGGCATTGTCCTCCGGTTGCCCTTGGATGAGTTCTCCCAGCTGGCTCAGGTCATCGGCGTTCTCGGTGGCGGCCAATCCATAGCCGATCATCGTGTAGTACGGAAGGCCGGGGTCGTTCAGGTTCGCGGCGATCGGGGTGATCGAGCTGGACTGTCCGAAAATATCCCGCAGACCCAGGTGATAGGCCACCACGGTGCCAGCCGGTTGTGCCGGGATGTTGGCCCGGTACAGGCCATCGCCCGTGGTGGTCATGGGTGTGGAGAGCCACGTTTCCGCGTTATTCACCTTGTAATGGAGCGAAGCGTCCTGAAGGTACAGGGTTGATGGGAAGGTGATGATGAGTTGTGCTTCCACCGGGATCTCCTCATCCGCCGGTCCGGCCAGGATGCCATCGTGGTAGAGTTGTGCATCGCTGATGAGCGTGATGCCGTGGATCGCGAAAGCCTCCACGATGGCTGCCCCATGCACCGTGCCGTTGGTGATGTCGCCGTCGGTGTCGTCGGCCTGCAGTACATCGAGCAGCACATCGCGGAAGGCCTGGCCTTCATTGCCGTTGAAGGTGGCGGCTTGCATGCCAGGATAGGCTGCGGCGAACAGGTCAAGGGTCAATTCCATGTCGTTGCCCAAAAGCTCGTATAGGTCCCACCAGGCGCCCGCGATGATCTCCCCATCACCATGTACTTCTCCGGTGATATCCACTGGATACACCTTGGGTGGCGTGTCGTAACGGCGTACCGACGAATTGTCGTTGTCCAGATTCATCCCCAGCCCGAGCACCGGGTTCTGCGTGAGGGTGAAGCCCCAAACGTCCGCATATCCCTCGTTCATCGCGCCATTCACGAAGTCGCTGCTCAACGAGAGGTAGTATTTGTCGTTGATCCCATGTCCATACTCGTGGTAGACCACATCGTTGATCGTGGCCAGCGACCGGCAGTTGTTCCCTTCTGCATAGAAGTTGATGGCGGTACCATCGTAGAAGGCGTTACAGAAATCGGTGGTGAGGTCCAGGTTGCACTGCATCTGGAAGTCCATGCCGGTGAACTCCGGTAGCACGTTCTTCACGTGTGCATGGATCTGGTTCACATAGATGAAGGCTGAACGCTCCCGCAGGTTGCCTACGGTGAAGTTGACCTGGTTGAACCCTTCGCTCAGCGCCACGTTCTGGGAAGGTGTCACGGAATTGGTGCTCACTTGGGTCCACGGACCACGGAGCTGGAAAAGCCCGGTCGCTGGACCGGTGAGGTCGGAGGCCACATAGCCGGTGACGTCGGTGCGCACTACGTTGCCGTTGATGGAGATGTTCAGGTTAGGCAACCCTTGGACCTCGGGCGCCGTGAGGGGGCTTCCAGCGTAGGCCAGGCCGGTAACGGAGAGGTCCATCGCGTCGTCTCCTTCGTCTTCGCCATGGCCACAGGTCCGCACTTCGTTGGTGCGGTACAGCAGGTCGCCGGAGTGCGCATCAACCAGGCAGTCGTATCGACCTGGCGTGTCGCCGCGCCGGGTATGCACCACGATACGGTGCGTCAAATGGTGCACGTGCCGGCCGTTGGTGGCTACAGGAAGAATGGCGAGACCGCGCAATTCATGCGAGGTGATGTTGGAGAGGCCCTCGCTCGCACGGGCTACGGCCACATCAGCCGCCACCGTGGGAGTCAACGGAACCGTGATGTCCATGGCCAGGTCCGCACCAAAGGCGATCACGCGGGCCTGGTCGTCGAGCTTCACCATGGCATGGGCCCCCAGTACAGGCAGGCCTTCATACTGCTGGGTGAAGTGTACATAGGTGAGCTTTCCTCCCTTCGAGGTGTTCTGCGCCACCAGTTGGTCCATGGGGAGCCGATAGCCCACCAGCTCATCGGCGAGGAACCGCTGTGCCCTTTCCGTCGCCTCGTGGCCCACCGTGGCGATCGGATCGCCGTAGGCCCTGCGTGGCAGGCCTGTTTCCTCGTTGAACTCCGCGGACCAGCGTGGGTGCGCGTGTTTGAAGGCAGGCCATCCCCCCCATTGCCGAAGGGCCGCTTGCCGATCACGGTCGGGAACGCGCTTATTCTCGGTGATGAAGCGCACCTCATCGGCCCGGGTGGCTGTTTGTGCGGTGACCGAGCTGGTGATCGCCAAGGCGACCGGCATGGAGATGAGACAGGTGCGGAATCGCATGTATCGAATAGGTGAGGTACGAAGATCGTACGCTGTGGCTGAACGGCCAAGGCTCAGGCCCCAGGTCTCCAAGAATGGCCTTCAACCCGGAAAGGGCGCATCGGTCTGGATCACCAGCCCATCGGTGGCCAGCATTACGCCTGCGGGCAACTGAACGCTCACTTGGGCGTGGGGCCCAAGCAGGTGGCTGATGTGGGTGAGGTAGGCGCGTTCCGGTGCCAGTTCGGCCACGAAGGAGAGGGCTTCCTCCAGGTTGAAGTGCGCCACGTGCGGCTTTATCCGCAAGGCATTGATCACCAGCACATCGAGGCCCATCAACTTGGACCGACCGGCGGGCGATACCTCTTTAGCATCGGTGATGTAGGCGAGGTCGCCCACGCGGTAGCCCAGGATGGGCAGGCCCGCATGATCAACTTCCACCGGGAGGATCGGAACAGGGCCCACATGGAAGGTGGACCGCTCCACCTCCACCAGGTTCAGCTCCGGAACACCGGGGTATTTGTGCTCGGCGAAGGCGTAGTGGTACATCCGGCGTACAGCTTCCAAGGTGCGTGGCAGGCCATGGATGTCCATGGCCTGCTGCTGCGCGAAGTTGAAGGCCCTGAGTTCGTCGATGCCCGCCACGTGGTCCATGTGTTCATGGGTCAGCAGCACGGCATCCAGCCGCGGAATTCGGCTACGTAAGGCTTGTTGCCGAAGGTCGGGGCCTGCATCGATCAGGATCTCGGTATCGCCACAGGTGAGCCATGCCGAAGTGCGCAGCCGCCGGTCGTTCGGATCGGTACTGGTACACACGGAGCAGGAACAGGCCACCACAGGTACGCCTTGGCTCGTGCCCGTACCCAGGAACTCCATGCGGATCGCCATGGCGCAAATATCGTTCGGCCCGGCCAACTCGTTACTTTCGTGCCCGCCGTCCGGAAAGCCATGGCTTTCGGGCACCTGGAGAGGTGGCAGAGCGGTTGAATGCGGCGGTCTTGAAAACCGCTTTACCCGTAAGGGTAACGGGGGTTCGAATCCCTCCCTCTCCGCAGAAGAGGTCCGCACCGTTACAACGGCCAGAGCGCTCCGTCCACAGGGCGGTGAGCCTGGAGAGGACCGCATGGTTCAGCGCTGGGCCGTTCGGGGTAAGCGGTGAGCGGGAGCTGCCGGGAGGCACGGCTCCAAAGCTTCGGACCGTCCGGTCGCAGGGTCACCTCCACCCCTCGTGTCGTTTCAAGCGGAGGTCCCAAGGTGTGTCGTGGTTCCGTCGGGATCATCGTGCTGCGGTCGCGGTGGATCAGGTAACGGTGTGTCGGGCCCTTGTGGCATCGTTAACTTTGACACGATGAGAGCGCTTTTTGGCCTATTACCCTTGGTACTTGTCGCTTGGCCCTATCGTCCGGTGAAAGCACAGGTGGACATGGTCCTGGAGTCGCGTACGTTCTATGCGGCGGACGGACACCCTCTGGTGGACGTGAACATGGCCCTTCTGGCGGGCACGTTCGGTGTGGCCCCCACCGAGCGAGGGAACCTACAAGCCCAGGTGGAAGTGCTCACGCTGGTGCAACAGGAAGGGGCCATCGTGGCCTTTGAGAAAACCTTGGTCAAGGGGCCCGAAGGCGTGGATAGCGTACAGCAGGACCTGATCCACCAGGAGTTCTTCGCACTGGCTCCCGGCTTGTATGACCTGGTGGTGGAGGCGCGTGATGCCACCAAAGCCGACACCACCACACGCCGCTTCACCATGCCGCTTGCCGTGGGCACCTTGTCACCTGGTATCTCCATCACGGATATCCTGCTGGCCGAGCGCATCACCCCATCCATAGCAGGAGAACCTTCCAAGTTCGGTTATACCGTGGCGCCGCTGCTAACGGACTATCTCCCACGGTCCATCTCCAAGTTGAATTTCTATGCGGAGGTGCATGGAGCGGCGGCCGCGTTCGGCTTGGATAGCCTCTACCTGCTTTCCTATCAGATCGAAGGATATGAATCAAAGGCGGTCTTCGGACCCTTCAAGCGAAGCATACGAGCGAAGGCCAAGCCGGTGGATCCCGTGATCGCGGAGTTCGACATCGCCGACCTACCTTCAGGCAATTATGTGCTGGCGGTGGAGGTGCGCGACCGCTCCGGGCGCTTGATCGCGCGGAAGGATCAATTCTTTCAACGCAACAACCCCATCCGGTACGACTATGACCTCCAGGCCATGGATCGACTCGACTTGGATGGGAAGTTCACCTCGGCGTTCGCCAACCGGGATACGTTGGTGGACCATATCGCGAGCCTACGCCCCATCGCCGACCCGCTGGAGATGAAGATCATCGACGACCGGTACAAGGACAAGGACATGGATCTGATGAAACGGTTCTTCTACAGCTTCTGGGCCAATCGGAGCATGGAACCGGAAAAGGCTTGGGAGGCGTACCGGCAGGAGGTGGTGAAGGTGAACAAGATGTTCGGGTGCCGTGTGCTTCGCGGCTATGAAACGGACCGTGGGCGTGTATACCTGAAGTATGGTCCGCCGAACACCATGATGGACCGGTTCAACGAGACCGGGACCCTGCCCTACTCCATCTGGCATTATTACAGGGCGGGCAAGTTCACCAACCGCCGATTCGTCTTCTGGCAACCGGATATGGCCAACTTCTGTTTGCAGTTGCTGCACAGTGAAGTGCCCGGCGAAATGAACAATCCGCAATGGAACCATATGCTCCATGTGCGGAACCAAGCGCCGATCGGGGTTCAAGCCACGCAGCCGAGCACCTTGGAGAGCGATCGGGTGTTGGAGTTCTACAACGACCCGCGGTAGATCGGCCGTGCCGAACCCGCATCTTTGCCGCCGCTCAACCGAATGGTCCACACGGCGGTCGTCATACTCAATTGGAACGGCAAGGCCTGGCTGGAACGCTTCCTGCCCAATGTGTTGCGCCATAGCCAGGGGGCTGAAGTGATCGTGGCGGACAATGCCAGCACCGATGGTTCGCTGGCCTGGTTGGCCCAGGTGCATCCACCGGTACGGGTCATCCCCTTGCCCACGAACTTGGGCTTCGCCGGGGGCTACAATGCCGCTTTGGAACAGGTGATGGCCGACCGGTTCATCCTGCTCAACTCCGATGTGGAGGTGACCGAAGGTTGGGTTGAGACGTTGAACACTTACCTGGACGCTCATCCACGCATGGCGGCCTGTCAACCCAAGGTGCGATCACTCCAGGACCCAGGTCGGTTCGAGCATGCCGGCGCAGCAGGTGGCTTCATCGATCGGAACGGGTATCCGTTCTGCCGTGGACGCATCTTCGAGATCACCGAGGAGGACCATGGTCAGTATGATGATGAGCGCGAAGTGTTCTGGGCCACAGGAGCTTGCATGTTGATCCGTGCCGAGGCGTTCCGGTCGGCAAAGGGCTTCGATGCCTACCTCTTCGCGCACATGGAGGAGATCGATCTGTGCTGGCGGCTACGTCGCATGGGATGGACCATCGGGTACACCAGCAGAGCAGTGGTATACCATGTGGGAGGTGGAGCGCTGGCGTATAGCTCGCCGCGAAAGACCTACCTCAATTTCCGCAACAGCCTGATCGTTCTAGCGAAGAACCTGCACATCACGTGGTGGTGGTGGTGGTTACTTCGACGGTTGGTCCTGGATGGCTTTGCCGGGATGAAGTTCCTGTTCGAGGGCAATGGCCGACATACCTGGCAGGTGGTGCGTGCCCACGGCCACTTCTTCCGACACCTACCCATGGTGTTGCGGCAGCGCCGTGCGCTCATGCGCACTGAACATGCTCCGGACCTCACCGGGATCTACCATAGGAGCGTAGCCTTCGACCGGTTCATCCTTGGTCACCAGCGCTTCTCCGACCTGGATATGCGGGCTTTCACCGAACCTGGGTCGAAGGTGCATTGAGTCTTCTGACCACCAGCGTGGTGGTGGCCCGATGACCGGGATGGCGGTCATTTTACGGACCGATCACGTGCTCGTTCCAAGGATTTGTATTCGCTCTTCCAAACCATTTTCAGGTTGAGCAGCTTGAAGTAGATCACCTCGCCGAAGAGGGTGCGTATCACCTTGCTCAGGGTGCTGCTCTTGTTCTCCG
>SSGN01000094.1 GCA_008016945.1 Flavobacteriales bacterium | reverse complement strand
TTCGAAGGGCAAGCCCGCCGGATGGGGGTCCGGCGTATCGACCACACTGAGACTTAAGGTAGCGAAGCTGAACGCGCTGCTTCGCCGTTCGGCATCGGTGGCGGTGGCGACCATCACATCGGCGTCGCTCAAGCTCACTCCGGGCGGAATCGTCAGACTCGCGGACCGATCCTGTTGCGCGCTGGCCAGACCATACACATCGCTGTCCAAGAGCACTTCGCCTTCGTCGCCAAGCGCTTTGTAGAAATCCACGCGCAGCGGGTAGCTGCTGTTCGCCGGATTCGAGTCGACCCGATAGGTGACGTGGAACTGACTGCCGTTGACACTGAAGGCGCTGATCTTGGGATGATTCTGCTGCAGGTTGGCGCCAAGGTCCGGATCGCCCGCATCGTTCGGCGTGCGTCCAATGGCGGTACCCCCGCCTGCAGTCGCGGTGGGAAAATCGAGGCCGATGCCCTGATTGCCGAGCATGCGGTTGCCGACAAATTCGACAAAGGTGCTGACAGTGCCACTCGGCAGAATCACGGCCGATCCCAGAGAAAGTCCGGTAAAGGACTGCCGCATTGCGCCAGCGAACGTGTTGCCCTCACCTACGCCCAAACCACCGATCAGCAGGCGTGGCACGCGGGAGCTGTTGCCGAGAAACACCTGGATATGGTCCTTCTCGACACCGATGACCGAGCCGTCCACGCCAAGCCCGAACACATTGCCCTGGATCACGGCCGGTTCGTTCATCGTGCGGCTGACGGACAGCGACAGCGCGCCACCGAATCCACCGCTGAAGTTGCGCTGCGCGCGCGAAGCGATTGTCGAGAATGCGGATGTCAGGCGTATCAAAGGCGTCGTCACCGGCGTTGACGTTAATCGGATCGCGCAGCGGCAATGCGGTGACGCCATCCGGTGCCAGCCCGATCAGGTTGCCCTGCAGCAGGATCGCTCCGCGCTCGCCAGCACTGCTGTTGACGCGCAGATCGCTGAATCCGCCGCCCGGAACACCATTCAGATCACGACCACCGCCCGCAATGACATTGCGGTCGGCCGGGTTCGGCCCACCAATCTGGATCGCTCGCATGATCCCGCCCAAAGCAAACACATTGCAGCGTGTACTGAACTCAGGCGACTGGCCGCGCGCATCCACACAGAACCAGTTGCCACGGTGGTCGTGCCGAAAGCCACCGGAGACGATACTGGAGGCAGGCAGACTGATGGCGAGACCACGCAAGCTGAAGGGATCCACGTTGGAGCCGACACTGAACAGGGCATTGTTGAAGTCGCTGAAGTTCACACTGGTGATTTCGATCTTCAGTTGCGCGTTGTTGGCACCCGGCGCGGGAATGCTGTTGGGCTGAGCGCCGGCCTGGGTGTAGCCATTGATGCTCAGCGCGTGACTGATGGACAGGGTAGAAACAACTTCAATCCGGCAGATCCCGTCGGCATCGCATCCGGGGTCGGAGGCAGGAATCGCGAACTCGATGACGTCGGCACCAGACAGTGTGTTGGCCGCATCTATGGCACCACGCAGTGTGCAATCCGCAGCCGCCACGCTGCAGGCATTCAGGATGACATCCGAGGTGGTGTCCACCACAAACGTCGCCGCCGTCGTCGGGCCAGCGATAAAAATGGCAAGCAGGAACCCGCCCGCGACACGGCAGGCTCGCGACGAGGTGATGCGCTCGCGCGAATACATCGGTATGCCGACTCGACGCAGGACTTGCTGATGCATGACACACCCTCCACCGCTGGTTGTTGGGAAAGGGTCCGCCTCGACAGAGGAACCCACACCAAGCAACACGGTGTGAAGCGCAAGCCCGCCATGTTTCGCCGGGAAAGGACAAAGAGGGGTTTTCCGGACTCGTCAGCGCGCGTCAAGTGCGGCACCTGTCCACGGCTTCGCGCGATTACGATGCGGGAGGGGCGTAGCGATAGTGCCCGGTGATCTCGAAGGCAAACAGCAGGTCCTGCTCCTGCGTACCCGCGCCGATGTTGTGCAGGATCAAGGGCACGCCCTCACGATTGCGCCGGTCCGACACCAGGCCGATATGCGGCAGTCCGTTGGAGAGACGCCAGGTGACGATGTCGCCGGGTCGATAGTCCTCGGCGCGGTCGGTGATGGCCAGCTTGTGCCCGTGGCGGGTGAAGAAAGTCTGCAGGTTCGGCACGCGTCGGTGGTCGATGTTGCGGTCGGTGCTGCGCAATCCCCACAGCTTGGGATACGCAGCGAAGTGCCGCCGCATGTCCTCGTGGACGCGCAATTGCAGATCGTCGCCAAGTGCCCGAAAAGCGCGAATCACCACATCCGTGCAAACGCCCGTACTCGGATCGACATCGCCACCCGGATAGGCCAGTTGCCGGTAGGCAGGATCGTAACCAACGGTCACACCGATCTGCTCGCGCGCGGCATCGGGCAGACTCAGTGAGGCCGTATTGACGACCAGCGGCATGCCGAGCATCCACAACAGAATGACAGTGATCCAGCGCATGAGCGTCCTCCGCAGGCGTCCGGCGCACACGCTAACCCAATACGGACGATGGCGACCCGGTCGCTTCAAGCGCGGTTTCACCGCCACTCAGCCAAGCACGTGTCAGGTGTGCAGCGAAACGACGTATGCGGAATGGCATCCGCCCATATAGGTCGAATCCCATGCGTCTCGCACTCTGCACCCTGATGACCTTCGTTTCAGTGCCGCTGTGGGCGGACGATGCGGTCGTTGGTTCCGGCACACCCGCCAGCTGCACCGAAGCCGCCCTGGATGCGGCCTTGGCGCAGTTGTATCCCGGTGCGAATTTCTCAGGTGGCGTACTCAGTTTCCAATGCGGTGGTCCAAAGGAAATCACGATCACTTCGCCCAAAACCTCGACCGATGCCACGCTGGTTGACGGCGGCGGCATCATCACGCTGGATGCGCAGGGGCTGACACGGCACTTCAACATCGTCGGTGCGCAAAGTCAGATCGAATTGCGCGGACTGGCGCTGCAGAACGGGGCTGTGAACGGCTTTGGCGGTTCCATCAGTGTCGCGACAGAAACCTCCCTGCAACTGACCGACTGCGTCCTGTTCAACAACGCCGCGACGGCATCCGGCGGCGCACTGTATGTCGAGCCCGGTGCGAGCATCGGTTTGTTGCGCAGCCAGGTGCGCTACAACCGCGCGCTCAATGGCGGTGGTATTGCCAGTAGCGGCACGCTGACGATCATCGACAGCCTGATCACCCTCAATTCGGCATCGGGCGATCAGGGCGGCGGCATCCAGCAATGGTTTGGCGACTTCAGCGCCAGCGGGTCGGCGTTTCTCAACAACGCCGCGCGCAACGGTGGCGCGTTGCTGTTGCGCGGCAGCCAAGCCGTAGTCAGCGGTGTCGACATGAGCGACAACACCGCTCTCGAGCGCGGTGGGGCGATTGCCGTCTACGAAGGTGGCCACCTGGATTTGCAGAACAGTCGTTTCGATCGGAATCTCGCCTCGGAAGGCGGTGCGCTGCATTTGGGTGGCGTCGACTTGACCGGCATCGGCCCGTCGGGCCAGAGCCTGGGTAGCGATGCCTTGGTCAATGCCTGCGAGTTCAACGACAACCAGGCCAATCAGGGCAATATGGGCACGGACCGTGGTGGTGCCGTTTTCGTGTTTGGCTTGCGCGACGACCAGGATGGAGTGATCGCCAGGGCGCTGATTCAACAAAGCGTGTTTGACGGCAATCGCGCCACCGATGAGGGCGGCGCGATTTTCAGTCAAGGCGCGTTGCAGTTGGGATTGGGCTCGACGCTGACGCAAAACACGGCTCGATATGGTGGGGCGGTCCTGTTTGAACAAAGCTGCGACCAACGTTGTCCCGCCAACGTCATCCGCCAACGCCGTATCAGCGACAGCACCCTTACCAACAATCTTGCTGATGACATCGGCGGCGCGCTGTTCTCGAATGACTCCTCGCTGAGCATCGAGCGCACCAATCTGATCGCCAACGCCGCCGCTCGCGGTGGCGGTATGGCGCAACGGGGCTACAACGCGCTGGGCCTGAGCAGTTCAGCCTTGGTCAGCAATCTTGCGGCGACCGCTGGCGGCGGTCTGTGGTTCATGCCTGAGATCAGTGGCCTAACGGGGATGAGCATCGTCAACACCACCTTCAGCGCCAACGAGGTCACTGATGCCATCAACGGCAGCGGTGGCGACATTCATATCGATACACGACCGGAGAACACCGCCATCAGCCTGACCTTGTTCCACAGCACGCTGATCGGCAGCCGCGCTGCGCAGGGCAAGACCATCTATGCGGCAGGTAGTAGCCCAATGGACGCGATCACGTTCTATCACTCGGTCTTGCGCGGGGACTCGCTTCTGGCAGCACAAAGTTGTAACGGTGCGGCCGCCTTCCTGAGCAACGACCACAACTTCCTGCCGATCGAATGCGTGCCGTCCGCGCAGGCCAACGATGTCCTGATTGGACCGAACTTCGTTCTCGGCCTCGGGCCTCTCACCCAAGCCAATGCGCTGACTTGGCACCACGTTCCGGCAGGCGACAGTCCGTTGCTCAACTACGCCCCTTGCCCAGTCCAGCGCACTGCGGATCAACGTGGACAACCCGCACCCTTCGGGTCTGGCTGCGATGTCGGTTCTGTGGAACGGCAGTCCTACGAACCCTCGGAAGATCTGTTCGCAGACGGATTCGAGTTCTGATCCTGCAGCGAACCGATGTCAGGTAGTGGGCAAAACGGCGTAAGTGCAGGAAATCCCGTCTGTCGGAGCGTCACATCGTGAAAACTCATCCTTGGTGGATCGCTCTGGCTGGGCTCGCAGCAATGCCCGTGTACGCCCTGGATGCGGTGGTCGGCGATGGCACACCGGCCTCCTGCAACGAGTTCGCCTTCGAGCAAGCATTGCTCACCGTGCAGAACAGCGGCGGCGGAACGATCCACTTCAGCTGCGGGGCCGACCCGCAGTTCATCGTGCTGACCTCGCGCAAAACCCTGTTGGCAGGAACCATCATCGACGGCGGGGGACTGATCACGTTCACCGGGCTGAATGCGACCGGATTGTTTGCCGTGCCTGACGCCCAGACGAGCGTCGAACTGCGCCATG
>SSGN01000241.1 GCA_008016945.1 Flavobacteriales bacterium | reverse complement strand
GTGTACTCCGGCCGTACCAACGACCTGCTCACTACCCTCGATGTCATCGCCTTTGCCAGCGGCCTCTACGTGTTGCAGGTGGGTGAGGTGAAGCGCACCATCGCGGTGCAGTAGTGCGATGTGTGCAGGCAGGAGAGGAAGTGAGGACGTGAAGAGGTCGTACGCACGGCCTCTTCACTTCCACACCTCTTCACGTCCTCACGTCTTCACTTCCACACCTCTTCACCTCCTCCCTTCCTCCCTTCGTCTCCGCTTCTCTCTCTCCCTTCCTCTCTTCTCCTTTTCCCATCCTCCCTTCCTCACCTCTTCACCTCTTCACCGCTTTCTCTCCACTTCACTCGTTCTCCTCGCAACGGACATCAATGCACAATCCCCTACCGACACCCTCCTCCTGAAAGAATTCGAGATCAGCGCCCCACGCCTTGCCACCTTCGGTGCGGGCAGCAAGGTGCAGCGCATGGACAGCACCACCATGGCGCGCTATGCCTCGGCGGATCTGGGCGAGTTGCTGGCGAACGAAAGTCCGGTCTTCATCAAGAGCTACGGTCTGGGGAGCCTGGCCACCACCTCGTTCCGTGGCGGTAGCGCGGATCATACGGCGGTGTTGTGGAACGGCATCCGCATCACCAGCCCGATGAATGGGCAGATCGACCTGTCGTTGATCCCCGTGGGTGCGGCGAACGAGGTGCACGTGCAGTACGGCGGCAGCACGGCGCTGTGGGGCAGTGGCGCGGTGAGCGGCGCGATCCACCTGAACAACGTGCCGCGCTTCGGGCGGGGTGTGCAGGTGGATGGCGGCATCGTGTTCGGCAGCTTCGGCGATCGCCGACAGCAGGTGCGTGTGGAGGTGGCGAAGGAGCGGTGGGTCACGAGCATCGCGCTGTACAACACCGATGCGCGGAACGACTTCACCTACCGCACCGGCCCCGCAACGGCACGCACGGAGCGCACACAGACCAACGCCGCACTGCAACGCCAAGGATTGTTGTTCGAGCAGCATCTGCGCACCGGAGCGCGCGGCCGTCTGGGTGTACGCTATTGGTACCAGCATGCCGATCGGCGGATCCCGCCCACGCGCCTGCAGGCCTTCAGCAGCGCGCAACAACTGGACGCGAGCCACCGCGTGATGGCCGACTGGCGCTACGACCGCACGCTATGGGGCACCACCGTTCGCGGCGGCTGGTCCGATGAACGGTTGGACTGGTACGCTTCCGCCGATGCGGAGAACGCCCTGAGCCGCGCACGCACGCTGGTGGGCGAGGCCGAGTTGTGCTATCGTCCCGAAGGCCCGCATGCAGTGGACTTCGGCCTGCACCACACGCAGGCACAGGCGCGCACCGACGGCTATCCGCACGATCCCACGCAGGACCGCAGCGCGATCTTCGCCCTGTACCGTTACCGGCCAGGCTCGCCTTTCACCGGCACCGTGTCCGCGCGGCAGGAATGGCTGGATGGAAGCGCGGTGCCATTCACTGGAGCGATCGGTGCGGAGTACGGCGTGCAACGTTGGCTCACACTGAAGGCACAGGCCGCTCGGGTGTACCGGGTGCCCACTTTCAACGACCTGTACTGGAACCCCGGCGGCAACCCAGCACTACTGCCTGAGGACGGGTACAGCGGCGACCTCGGCGTGCTGCTGCGCCACACGTGGAAGCGGTATGTGTTCCGCAGCGAGGTCACGTGGTTCAACCGCATGTTGAACAACTGGATCATCTGGTTGCCCGGCCCGGCGTACTGGAGTCCGCAGAACATCATGCAGGTGTGGAGTCGCGGCGTGGAGAGCGATTCCGAGAGCGCATGGCATTCCGGGAACACCACGGTGAGGCTCGGCGTGTTGACCAACCACGTGGTGAGCACCAACCAGGTGGCGAAGCGCCAGTACGACGATTCCGTGGACCGACAACTGATCTACGTGCCCATGTACAGCGGCAATGGGCGCTTGGCCGTGGAGCGTGGCCGCGGATCCCTTGCCGCGCATGCCACCTACACCGGCTACCGCTACACCAGCACCGACAACCGCGAATACCTCGAACCCTACTGGCTGCTGAATGCATCCGCATCGCTGCGCGCGGTGCGCAAGGCGCACTGGCAGGCCGATGTGTTCGTCCATGCCAACAACCTGCTCGGTACGGAATACGAAGTGATGCTGAGCCGACCCATGCCGATGCGCAACTACCAGGTGGGGGTACGGGTGCATTTCGATCGACCGAACCCTCCCAAGTCCAACACTCCATGAACTTCCGCATCCTACTATTCTTGATCGGCTCCTGCATCGCCATTGCGGCGCACGCCCAGTTCCCGCCGCCCGCCGGACAGCCGGGCACCACCGCCATGCACAAGGACAGCATCGCCTTCGTGGCATGGGCCACGGCCTGCTCGGTGCAACGCGGTCCGCAGGACATCAGCGACCCTTCGCTCGGCCTCGCCAGTGTGGGCGTTACGGCGAACGTGGTGGGCATGCCCAACGGCAACGTGCTCAGCCTTGGCGATGGTGGTATAGCCACCCTCACCTTCGCGCAGCCCATCACCAACGGGCCGGGCTGGGATTTTGCCGTGTTCGAGAACGGGTTCAACGACACTTATCTCGAACTGGCTTTCGTGGAGGTGAGCAGCAACGGCACTGATTTCGTACGCTTCCCCGCCACCAGCAACACACAAACCGACACGCAGGTGGATGGCTTCGGCGCATTGGACGCCACGCTGATCGACAACCTCGCTGGTAAGTACCGGGCGCAGTACGGAACACCGTTCGACCTGGAGGAGCTCAGTGGTGAACCGGGGCTGGACGTTACGGCCATCACCCACGTGCGTATCGTGGACGTGGTGGGCTGCATCCAGGATGCCTACGCCACGTACGACAGCCACGGCAACAAGGTGAACGATCCGTGGAGCACACCCTTCGCATCGAGCGGCTTCGACCTCGATGGTGTGGGGGTGGTCCACCACCTGGCGACCGGCATGGACGAGCTGTTCGCCACGCGGCTGAACATGCAGCTCTTCCCCAACCCGGCGCAGCAACAAGGCCGTTTGCGCTTCACGCTGCCTGCGGCCGATCGTGTGCGGGTGACGATCACGGATGCCACGGGGCGTACGGTCCGAACCACGGTCGATGCCGCGCACGAGGCCGGTACGCACGATGTTCCGCAGGACCTTTCCGACCTGCGCGCCGGGCTTTACTTCGTGGCGATCATCACCACCGACGGCCGCGCCAGCCGACCACTGATCGTGCAATGACGATGAAGAAGCTCCGCTTATTGCTGCTCGGAACGGTGCTCCTCGTGGGCTGCCGGAAGGACAAGCCCGAACCGCCGATCGATACGCCGATCACCGTGGGAGCGGGCGGCGTGTACATCACCAACGAGGGCAACTTCGGCTGGGGCAACGCGGGTGTGAGCTATTTCGACGCGGGAACGGGCACGCTGGCGGAGGACCTGTTCCAACCGGCCAATGGCGAAGGCTTGGGCGATGTGTGCCAGAGCATGCGCCTCTTCAATGGCCGCGCATACCTGGTGGTGAACAACTCCAACAAGGTGGAAGTGGTGGATCCCAACACCTTCACACGCATCGCCACCATCACCGGCTTCAACTCGCCCCGCTACTTCATGCCGGTGAGCAATGGCAAGGCGTATGTCACGGACCTGTATGCCAACGCGATCAACGTGGTGGACCTGGGCAGCCATACCATTTCCGGAAGCATCACCTGCCCCGGCTGGACGGAGGAGTTGGCGCTGGCCTACGGCAAAGCCTTCGTCACGAACAAGACACGCGATCACGTGTACGTGATCGACACCGGCACCGACCTGCTCGTGGACAGCATCGCCGTGAGCCGCGGCGGCAACAGGATCGTGGAGGACGCGAACGGAAAGTTGTGGGTGGCGTGCAGCGGTGGTGGTGGTACGCAACCGGCACTGTACCGCATCGATCCCATCGCGTTGAACGTGGAGGCCTCGTTCGTGTTCGGCAGTTCGGCGGACAGCCCATGGCGCCTGTCCATCAATGGCGACCATGGTGTGCTGTACTTCCTGAACGGCCACGTGTACCGCATGGCGATAACGGATGCGGCGTTGCCCGCTGCGCCCTTCATCGCCGCCGATGGCCGCAACTTCTACGGCCTGGGCGTGGATCCCAGCAGCGGCACGGTGTACGTGGCCGATGCGATCGATTTCACCCAGCGTGGCAGGGTGTTCCGCTACACCACGGACGGCACGTTCGTGAACGACTTCCTGGCCGGCAGGATCCCGAACGGTTTCACTTTCCGCTGACCCCACATGACCCACGAGGAGCGTGTAGCCCTTTCCGAGACACGGATCTTCAAAGCCGTGTTCCCCAATACCACCAACCACTACGATACACTGTTCGGCGGTGCAGCCATGCAACTCATGGACGAGGTGGCCTTCATCACCGCCACAAGCTTCAGCCGCCAACGCATGGTCACGGTGAGCAGCGACCGCATCGACTTCAAACGACCCATTCCCAGTGGCACCATCGTGGAACTGCATGGCCGCGTCACGTACATCGGCACCACCAGCCTCAAGGTGCGTGTGGACATCCATGTTGAACAGATGTACGCCGCACATCGGGAGAAGGCGGTGAGCGGCGAGTTCACCTTCGTGGCGGTGGACGAACACAAACGACCTTTGCGGATCACACGGTAGGGGGCGCGGCGGGATCGGGCTCTGCCGTTGGTTCCTTGGCCCATGCCTCCAAACAGGTCGGACACAAACATCCGGCGAAACGTTCACGCAGAACAACGAGCTGCGTGGCGCTGAGCTGCACACGAGAACAGGCGCATTGCGCGATGGCATGGGGCCGGCATGGGAACACGATGCCGCAACGGGCACAGGATGAAGGCGGGTTCGCGTCCATGGCCGCAAGTTGCGAAGGAGTGGCCGTTCGCTGTGGTGTCAGGCTTACGAACAACGATGCCGTGATAGGTTGGAGGCGCCACCCTCAGTCCGGTACGAACGCCCATGGTACGTTCGTGGGATGAAACTCCGTACGTGTCTGACCGTCTGGGCCGTATGCCTCGGCTTGGCCATGGTCGCGCAGACCACGGGTTCCTTGCGCGGCCGTGTTTCCGACCCTGCCGCTGGCCCCATCGCCGATGCGGTGGTGCAGGCCATGTCGGCGGATACCGCGTACACCACGGGTACCGGCGCCGATGGCACCTATCGATTCGCCGCCTTGCCCACGGGATCGTACCGGGTACGGGTGAGCCATGTGTCTTATCGCCCGCAGGAGATCGCAGAGGCTTGGGTGCGGGCCGGCCGGAGCGAATGGGTCGAGTTCACCATGGAACGGGCCGTACAGGAGCTGGCCCAGGTGGAGGTGCGATCCGTGGCCCCGGAACGCATGGAGGCCATGGACAGCGAACCGCTCACCGTGGAACGTAGCCTCCGTTACCCGGCCACCTTCCACGACCCCGCGCGGTTGGCCATGAGTTATGCGGGCGTGGTCACCACCAACGATGAAGCCAACCATTTCAGCGTACGCGGCACCGCACCTTGGGCCAACGCTTGGCTGTTGGAGGGCGTGGAGATCGTTACGCCCAACCACCTCACCAATGCGGGCACGTCGAGCGATCAACCGACCCTGACCGGCGGAGGCACCACCATCCTCAGCGCGCAGATGCTCGGCCGATCCCAATTGTTGCTCGGCGGCGCTTCGGCGCAGTATGGTAATGCCCTGGGCGGCATCATGGACCTACGGCTGCGGCAAGGCACCAACGAACGTCGGGCCTACACGGCACAAGCGGGTCTCATCGGACTCGACCTCAGTGCCGAAGGGCCATTTCGCACCGGTGGCAAGGCCACCTACCTGGCGAACTATCGCTATTCCACCCTTGGCCTCCTGAGCGCGGCCGGTGTTCCGCTTGGCGACGAGAACATCGCTTTCCAGGATCTGGCGTTCACCGTTCATGCACCGCTCGGGGAGCGTGCGGAGCTCAAGCTCTTCGCCATGGGCGGCAACAGCTCCAACCGGTTCGATCGTAAGGACAGCACCGAGTGGGAGGTGGACAAGGATAGCCGGAACATCGATTACACCGCTCGGGTGGGCGTGGCCGGCGTTTCGTTCATGCAACGCTTGGGACGCACGGCCAAGTGGACCACCGTGCTCGCGCTCTCCGCCAACGAGCAGGATCGAACGGTGGAGTACGCACCTTATCGGCGACAAGCGGCGTTCACGGATGCCACTTGGCTGTACGAACGGAAGGTGAGCGCACATAGTGCGGTGGTCGGAACGGTTTCGGCACGGTCCGCCTACCGCGTTGGGATCACCGCCATGGAACGCGACCTGGGGAAGCGTTTCAGCCCTTGGTCGGAGCGTTACGCCGTATGGCTTGTTCGGCCGTATGGCGAGTTCCGGTACCACCTCACCGAGGCGTTGCGGATGGATGTTGGACTGGCCTATGCGGCCGATACACGGAACGGGACCGGGGCCGTGGAGCCTCGGTTGGCGGTGCGATGGTCCATCACGGAAAGCGCACACCTGGCGGTGGCCATTGGCCAACGCAGCCAGTTGCCGCGCGCCGAGCTCTATTTCGAAACCGGGCCACTACCCTACGTGGATAACCGGAACCTCGCGCCGATCCTGGCCCGCGAGGCATCGATCACCTACCAGCACGACCTACGGCCCCAACTTCGGCTGCACGGCACCGTGTACCTGCAACGGTTCCTCAACGTGCCGGTGTACGCTCCTTCGCCGGGGTTGTGGCCCGGCTACACCCCAAGCTTGCTCAATGCGTGGGATGGGGTTACGATGGCGCAGTTGTCCGGCACGGGCACCGGCGATGGCCGGGGGGTGGAGCTGGGGCTCGAACGGCGGTTCCAAGGCGACCTGTTCTTCCTGGTGAACGGCACCTGGATGGACCCCCGATACACCGACAGCGATGGCGCCACCCAGCGCACACGGTGGAATGTGGGCCATGTGGCCAACGCCGTGGTGGGCAAGGAGTGGGCCAAGGAGAAGGAGCACCTCGAACGGACCTGGGGCCTCAGCTTGCGCGCCAACGCCACCGGCGGTCAGCGTTACACGCCCATGGCCACCGCCGAGGATCCCCGGCCCGCACCGTTCAGCGCCCAGTACCGGGGCACCTACCGGGTTGATGTGCGCCTCTACCTGAAGCGTGAACGCCCCGGCCGCACCGGGATATGGGCGGTGGACCTGCTCAACGCCACCAACGCGAAGAACGAGGCCTACCGCTATTTCGACCAGCACCAAGGGCAGGTGGTGACCCGCTACCAACTGGGTCTGATCCCCAACCTGAGCTATCGCATCGAATTCTGATCCACCATGCAGCGCACGGTACACCTCTCCATCGCCCTTGTGTTCGCCGTGTTCGCGGCGCTCAACCTCAACGACCCGGATCCCTGGACCTGGGTGCTGGCGTACACGTCCGTGGCGGTATTGTATTCCGCAGCCGCCTTTGGCCGTGCCGACCGGAGGCTCAGTGGCGGTCTGTGCTTGTTCATGATGCTATGGATGCTCACCATGCTGCCGGGCATGGTGCAGTGGGCAGGGGCGGGTTTCCCTTCCATCACCGCGAGCATGAAGGCCACCGAGCCGCACATCGAGGTGGTGCGCGAGTTCCTGGGGCTTCTGCTGGCCGTGTTGGCCTTGGGGTGGCTCACCTGGAGCACTCCGGGGCGGGCGGCCCAGGGCTAATACCATTTCGCATTAAGGCGTAGGCTAAAGCTGCGAAGGGATTTTTTCGCAGGACGATACGGCGGGGTCGTTGCAACGCCGAAGGCGTAGACCGCAGGGAGCAGAGCTACCGAGGGCCGGTGCTACGGAACGATCACGATGGAGAAGTCATGTGGAAAAAGACCAAGCAGATCGGCCTACTCCTTAGTGCGAAGTGGTATAAGGGTTACCAGCAGCCGATCGTTGGCGGATGGGGTGGTGGCGGTACCGCTGCCTACCGGGAAGGCCGCTACTTTGGCCCTACCGATCACCACGGCACGTGCGTACACACCTTCTCCGCCTCAGTGGTCCATTGCTCGCTTGGCTGGTCTATCTCTGGCTCGGACAGTTGGGCCCGCGGCCTGCGGCCATGGCGGCCATCGTGGCGTGGATGGCCATTTGGTGGATCAGTGAGGCCGTGCCGTTGGCGGTGACCTCCTTGCTGCCCTTGGTGCTTTTCCCGATGTTCGGCATCGATGGGGTGGCGGGCACGGCCGTGAATTACGGCAAGGAGATCATCTTCCTTTTCCTGGGGGGCTTCCTGTTGGCACTGGCCATGGAGCGGTCGGGCCTACACCGTCGGATCGCCCTGCGCGTGGTGCGCCGGGTCGGGGGCACCGGCCCTCGGTTGATCACGGGCATCATGCTATCCACCGCCCTGCTCAGCATGTGGATGAACAGCACCTCCTGCGTGTTGGTGATGTTGCCCATCGCACTGAGCCTGCTCGATGGCGATGGCGACCCGGAGCTTCGTGGCCGGCTCACCGTTCCCCTGTTGCTCGCCGTCGCTTACGGTGCCACCATCGGGGGCATGGCCACACCGGTGGGTACACCGCCCAACCTGGTGTTCATGGAGCTTTGGCGCGACCGCTACCCCCAACTTCCGCCGATCGGCTTCGGCCGGTGGATGGCCTTCGGCGTTCCGCTCATGGTGGTCTACCTCGGCGTGGTGTGGTGGCTGCTCACCCGCGTGCTTTTCCGCGTGCCTCGCCAACCGATCAGCACGCCGGCCCAGGTTCAGGAGCGGCTGCGGGCGTTGGGTCCGTTCTCCGCTGCGGAACGGCTGGCGGCCCTCGTGTTCGCGGGTACGGCCTTGCTCTGGATCACCGGTGATGACATCGCGCTCTCCGAGCAGGTCACCCTTCGCGGGTGGCGTTCGCTCACGGGGTGCACCGACCTCACCGATGGCGCCGTGGCCCTGTTGGGCGCACTGATCCTCTTCCTGGTACCACTGCCACGGCCCGTGGACCAGGCGGGGAATGGCCCCCCCTATGCCTTGCTCGATTGGAAGTATGCCGAGGCCAATGTGCCCTGGGGGGTGCTGTTGCTCTTCGGCGGTGGGTTCGCCCTGGCACACGGCATTGACGAAAGTGGGCTGTCTGTGCGTTTGGTGGCCACCCTACAAAGCCTTCAAGACCTGCCGCACCCGTTGCTCATCGCGGCGGTATCGGGTCTGGTATGCGTGCTCAGCGAGTTGGGGAGCAACACGGCGGTGGCCAGCCTAACCCTGCCGCTCTTGGCACAAAGCACCGATGCCTGGGGGGTCGCTCCAGAAACCGTGCTCATTCCCGCCACCCTTGCCGCCACCCTGGGGTTCGCCTTGCCGGTGGCCTCGCCCATGCAAGCGATCGTTTTCGGCTCGGGCCGGATCCCGGTTCGGCAGATGGTGCGTGCCGGGATCTGGGTGGACCTGGTCGGTATTGCCTTGATAACGATGTTATTCTCCTGAATGACAGCTTGTTGAATAGGGTTTTCCGGGTTTTCGGGTACACGCGGGCTGTTACTGTACCGCCAAGGAGAATTTGACCGGTCATGGTGGAACAAAGCCATGTTTTCACAACTTTGGTAACCATGCGCATCACAGAAGAACAGATCAAGGCCGCTCACAAAACGCTCAAGAACGAGAACGGTGGGGCCTGGCAGGATTATTTCGGACTGTTGTTCTTGGAGGAATTCCACAAGGTCCCGCGCGAGCAGGCGTTGCACCAGGTGGCCTTCGGCGGCGAAGATTATGGGATCGACGGATACCATTTCGACAAAGGCAAGCGACACCTGTACCTGTTCCAGTTCAAGTGGAGTAGCGACCATGAGCAATTCAAGCAGGGCTTTCGCACACTGCTGGAACATGGTATGTCCGAGGTGTTCGGTGCGAACAGTGGTGGGCGCAGTCGCAATGCCATGGTCAATGGGCTGAAGAACGTACTGCGCGAGAGCCGGTCGCGCATCGATCAGGTGAGCTTCCACTTCGTCTTCACCGGCGAACCGGAGAAGGCGGAGAACAGCAGTGTGCTCGGCGCCTTGCGCGAGGACCTGGAGAACCGCAAGTACATGCTGGATGAGTGGTGGGGCAAGGAGATGAGCATGATCATCGAATACCGATCGCTTAGCGGCAAGCGATCGCACGTGGTGGTGGACAAGACCCACGAGTATCCGCTGAAGCTCTCCGGGTCCTTGGAGAAGGATGGGCCCGATGGCCAGCAGATGGTGATCGGCATGGGTCGGCTCTACGATATCTATGGCATGTTCCGGCAGATGGGGTCACGCTTCTTCGAGCGGAACATCCGTCACAGCCTCCCGGAGGATGGCTCCGTGAACCGCGTCCTGCAGAAGGCCTTCCGCGATATCGGCATCGACAAGCGCTTGGACCCGGCCATGTTCGCCTTCAACCACAACGGGGTCACCTTCAGTGCCCAGAAGATCGAAGAGGATAAGAACGGCTACCGCATCACCGAACCGCGACTTCTCAATGGTGCTCAGACCATCACCACCATGGCTCGCTTCATCGAGCGGAACAAGGAGCGCGACGATATCGAGACCATCAAGGACCGGCTCAAACGCATCGAGGTGATCTGTAAGGTGATCACCCACGCGGACGATGCCTTCATCACCACCGTCACCATCAACAACAACCGGCAGAACCCGGTGGATAGCTGGAACCTGCGGGCCAACGACCAGATCCAGCTGGAGCTCAGTGATCATTTCCGGGGCAAGCTCGGCATCTACTACGAGCGGCAGCAGCGTGCCTTCGAAGGCCTCACCGAAGAAGAGCGCGACGAGCAAGGCATCACCGACGACAAGGCGATCCAGATGCTGAAGCTGGCGCAGACCTTCCTCGCTTCGGAGGGAGAGCTGGTGGTGATGCGTTCCATGCGGAAGGCGTTCGAGGAGGACAAACAGTACGAGGCCATCTTCCACAACCGCCGCTTGGAGGTGGATCCGCGGTACGTGGTGCTGTGCTATAAGGTCCAATTCCGGTTGCCGTTGCTCACCCGGAGCATCCTGGAGCGCGGAGAGAACAAGTACAGCTTCGTGGGTCGGGGCCGACACCTCTTGTGGGCCTTGGTATGCCAGGCCATACTCAACGACAAGGACCTGCACAAGATGGCCGAACGCTATGGTCAGGACCTGGCGATCAGTGCCAACTACATGCAATACATCAGCAGCCTGGCCACGGGAGCGTGCCGCGCCTTGTTGAGCGATCTGGTGGAACAGGAGGCCAATGCCACTGCCGTGAAGAACAACGAGTTCAACTTCCTGCGCAGCAAACAGTCCTTCGATCACTGCATGGAGGTGGCGGCGAAGAAGTACGGTTGGGAGAAGCGCAAGCTCGCCGGCCATTGGCAGGGGTGATCACCCCAAGGCGATGCTGCGGTCCTGCCGGATGACCTTGCCTCGACCTCAACCGCGCTTGCGGAACACGCCGTGGATCTCGTGGCCGATGCCACGTGCGGGATCCACCCGCAAGAAATGGCCGTGCTGGTACGCGCTTAGGAGAAGCAATGGCCATACGGGCCCACGGCGGTACCAACTGGGCAGTACCTCATCCTTCCGATGCGCCACGCCCTGCACTTCGTGCAACCGGTCCTCGGCGAACTCGCCCGCCGAACGGGAGCGGGAAACCGGAGCCCACAACTTGGGCTTCCGGCTCCAACCCCGCCCACGCAGAGTGGTCTTCAGGCCATACGTGTAGTAGGTCACACGGTCGAATCCAAGCTGTTCCAGGTGTTGTCGCAAACCTCGGCCATCGAAATAGTTCACGTGGTTGATCAGGAGCTCGCTGCGTTCGCGGCCGAGATGATGGCGCAAGCGGTGCTTCCAGACATCCTCGTGGCCATTGGGCGTGATGAAATGGAACAAGCCCCCGGGCCGGAGGTAGTGCATCACGTTCCGCAGTACGGCACCGATATCGATCACATGTTCCAGGATGTCACGGGCCACGACCAGATCGAACCGATCGTCCAGTCCGGTATGGTGCTCCTCGGGCATGGAGCGTATCCCGGCGAAGCCATGGTCGCGGGCATTGAGGTGAAGGACTTCGGTGTTCACATCCATCACGGTCACCTCCAGGTCGGGGAATATGCGCCGTAGGCCTGCCGCGAAGTAGCCCGAGCCTGGGCCGAGCTCCAACAGCGTTCGCGGGCGGTGTCCCTGAGCCTTCAACCCCCACGCGAACAGCACACCACGCCGGTAGTTGCGCACCAGGTTGCGGACCTGTTCGCGGGGTGCGGTGCGCAGGGTCTCCTCCACATAGTACGCCAGGCAGCCCCGGTCGGTCTCCGGTCCGGTCAGCATCGGGTCCAGTTGCATCAACCCACAGGCGTCGCAGCCCACGATGCGGGTGTTCCGGATGTCCCAATACGCCGTCTCGGCCAGGAGGTGGGCCTGCTGGCCTCCACAGAGGCGGCAAGGCTGCTCGCGTTGTACCCGTGCGTCGTTGAAAGAGGCGTTGGCCATAGCGCGGGTCAAATGGTGGCGATCACCTTCAACTCGATCGCGATCGGCGTGGGCAGGCAATTGATCTCCAAGGTGGTACGGCACGGCGGATCCACCGCGAAGTACTCTTTCCACAATCGGTTGTACGTGGCGAAGTCATCCTTCATGTTGGTGAGGAACACCGTCACATCCACGATCCTCTCCCAACTGCTGCCACTATCCTCCAGGATCCAGCGCACGTTCTGGAACACGCTACGCACCTGGGTTTCGATATCGTACTGCACGATGTTGCCCGCATCGTCCAGCTCCACACCGGGGATCTTCTTCGTTCCGCGCTCACGAGGGCCTACGCCACTTAGGAAGAGCAGGTCGCCCACGCGGCGGGCATGTGGGTAGTGGCCCACGGGTTCGGGCGCTTTGTCGCTGGATACGGAACTCATGCCCACAAAAGTGCGAAAGGACTTTGGTCGTGGGCCAGGAAGATCGCAACTTCACGGTCATGGTACGCTACACCTTCGTGTTCGGGATGGGCCTGGCCCGGGCGGCGATGGGGCAAGGGCAGGTCCTCGATCCGGTGTTGATCACCGCACTGCCCGCGCACCTGAACGAGGCCAGCGCCCTGCTGTTCCATCAGCATCAGCCCTGGATCGCCCTCGACAGCGGTAATCCCAACACGCTCTTTCGGGTGGATACGCAGAGCGGACAAGTGCTGCAGGAGGTGGTGCTGACCAACGCTGCCAACGTGGATTGGGAGGCGCTGGCCATGGACGATACCTGGGTGTACGTGGGCGATGTGGGCAACAACGCCGGCCACCGCACCGATCTATGCATCTACAGATTCCCGATCCAGGCCTTGGCGGAGGGCTCGGAAGAGGTGGTGGTCGATACCATACGCTTCCATTACGCGGATCAATGGGATCACACACCCGCGCCCGATGCCACCAATTGGGATGCCGAAGCGCTCCTGGCCATGGGCGACAGCCTGTTCCTTTTCACCAAGAACTGGTTGAACGGACGGACGCACCTGTATGCGCTGCCCGCCACCCCTGGTGTCCATACGGCGGTTCGCCGGGCGGAGTTCGACACCCAGGGCTTGATCACGGACGCGGCCTACGACCCCACTACCGGCGGTATCTGCCTGCTGGGCCATTCGGCCAACGATATGGCGCCCTTCATCTGGTTGCTGAACGGGTACACCGGGCATCATTTCTTCGGGGGGGCGTGTCAGCGGTACCCGCTCAACCTCGTGGCGTTGCAAGCCGAAGCCATCGCTTTCAGCGAACCTTTCTCCCTGTGGATGGCCAACGAGCGTACCGCGGCCCGGGAGGCGGCCCTATGGATCATCCCGTGGCCCATGGCGGTGGACGAGCATTCCTCGGCCAAGGCCCTGTACGCTTATCCGATCCCCGCCGGGTACGAGGTGCATGTGGAGGGTGCCCGTGGCGCCCATCAGGCCCGCGTGTTGGGGCTGAACGGCACCCTGATCGCCACGGTGCCCATCCGCTCCGATGGTACCATACCCTTGCCTGCGCTCACCCAAGGCGCCTATCTGCTCGAAGTGATGGTCGATGGGCGACCCGGAAGGATACCGCTGATGGTGTCCTACTGATCCTGCACCCCTGGAATGACGAAGGCGGCCCGGGTGGGGCCGCCTTCTTGTGGAGAATACCGGAGTCGAACCGGTGACCTCTTGCATGCCATGCAAGCGCTCTAGCCAGCTGAGCTAATTCCCCAAGACCTCGAACGTGGTGATCGCTCACGACGCTCGCCAAGGAACATACTCCCTGGCAGGGGCGCAAAGGTAGGAAAAAATGATTCATCTTGCTCCTGTGGACCGCGATACCCCGTCGGTGAGAAAGAAATGGTCGCTCCTCTACCGGCGGATCCGGGTGGCGAAGAATGAATGAGTTAATAAGGTGAAGCGGTGAAGAGTTGTCGAGGTGAAGTGGGTCGCATGTCTCATCCTCTCTTCTTGTCTTGTCCTGAAATAGGTTGACACCAACAACCAACCGAAGATGGGACTTTCAAAGGAGTTCAGAGTGAACAGGCAGTACAGCGAGGAGCTGAAGAAGCGGGCCGTTTTCAATGTGCTGAGTGGAGCCATGCGCAAGAGCGAGGCGCTGCGGGAGTATGGCATAGGCAGCTACACAAGCCTGGACCGATGGATGGAGCGGTACGGTCATGGTATCTTGACCGAGCACAAGGAGCTGCTCATTCAGATGGGAAGGCGAAAACCGAATACGAATACGGCTGTTAAGGGTGAAATACCCGAGGCGGAAAAATTGCGGCACGAGCTTGCCAAGCTGCGCAAGGACTTGAAGGCGGCGGAATTGCGGGCGGAAGCCTACTCGCTGATGATCGACCTGGCGGAGAAGGAGCTGAAAGTGGCGATCCGAAAAAAGTCCGTCACCAAGTGATCCGTGCGCTCAAGATGCTACATCCGAGCTACAGCCAGCAGGAGTTGTGTCGATCACTTGGTGTGAGCAGGCAGGCGCATCACAAGAGCAGCGCGCGCACGGTCCGCACGGTGATGGGCCGTGAAGCGCTGGTGCCCTTGATCAGGGAGATACGCAAGAGCCAGCCCAGGGTCGGGGGGCGCAAGCTTTACAAGATGCTGGAAGGCAAGGTCCAAGCCTTGGGCCTGCCCCTTGGCCGGGACCGGTTCTTTGAATTGTTGCGTGAAGAGGGCCTACTGCTGCGCAGGCGCAGAAGGCGGGTTCGGACCACGATGAGCAAGCATGGCATGGCGGTATACCCGGACCTGTTGAAGGGCGCACGGATCGAACGCCCGGGGCAGGCCATGGTGAGCGACATCACCTATTGGGCGGTGCCCGAAGGGTTCTACTACGTGTTCTTGGTCACGGACGTCTGCTCCCACAAGATCATCGGCCACTGCTTGGCGCAAAGCATGGACGGTGCGCATGCGCTCAGAGCTTTGCACATGGCCTTGAAGGGAAGCCGCCATGCGCTCCAAGGCCAGATCCACCATAGTGATCGGGGCAGCCAATACTGCTACGCCAGGTATGTGAACCGCCTGCGGTCCCACGGCATGCGGATCAGCATGACCCAAAGCGGTGACCCGAGGGACAATGCTGTTGCCGAACGATTGAACGGCATC
>SSGN01000191.1 GCA_008016945.1 Flavobacteriales bacterium | reverse complement strand
CTGAACTCCGACCCCTTGTATAAGCGGGTGATCTGCCAGGTACCGGGCTGGACGAACGTTGGGGAATTCACCAAATACCCGGAACAGACCAGCGTGGGCATCCAACTGCAGGCCGGAGCCTACTACTATGTTGAAGTGTTGCACAAGGAAGGTACGGGCAACGACCATGTGAACCTGTACTGGCAGACCCCCTCGAACAGTACACGGACCATCATACCGGGCAGTGTGCTGGCCCGATGGCAGGATTGCCAACCGAGCGTGCGGGTTCGGATGAACCTGGAAGGCCCATGGAACACCACCACCGCCATGATGAGCGACAACCTGCGCCAGGCAGGCTTGTTGCCAACGGCCGAGCCGTATGCCGGCCTAGGCTATGCCTTGGTGGGAAGCGGGGGAGAATCGGTGGCTCCTGCCATGTTCAATACCACCGGGAAGAACGCGATCGTGGACTGGGTACTGGTGGAACTTCGCGACAAGAACAACCCGTCGCTGGTGGTGGCCACCAAAAGCGCCTTGCTGCAACGCGATGGCGATGTGGTGGGGGTGAACGGCCTGCCTCGTATCTTGTTCAATATAGCGCCGGACAACTACTACGTGGCCGTAAGGCACCGGAACCATCTGGGGGTCATGTCCTTCGCATCGAAGACCCTTGGCCCCAACGAAGTCTCGATCGACTTCACCCTGAACACGGAGCCCACCTATGGCACTTCGGCGCGCGCGACCTTGTCCAATGGTAAGCGCGCCATGTGGAGCGGCAACACCCATCCGGATGGATACCTACAGTACACCGGAGCTCAGAACGACCGCGACCCGATCCTTCAGGCCATTGGAGGTGCGGTACCGACCAATACCATTAGCGCCTATGACCTCCGCGATGTGAACCTGGACGGCCTGGTGCGCTACACCGGCGTGCAGAATGATCGCGACCCCATACTTCAGAACATCGGCGCGACGGTGCCTACGAACGTACGGCAGCAACAGCTACCCTGATGTGGAACGAAAATCATTTGGACCTTCAATAACGGCCGAAGATGCGCGGCTATTTTCCCACAGGCCGATACGAGGGACCTGTTACAAAACCGATGGCGTAGACCAAAGGGAGCGAAGCTGCCGAAGGTTGGGCCTACGGAATAGGTTTCTCGGAGTAGGCATGGGGAAGTAGAGCATGCGGACCGGCTGGTATTGGATGTTCAAATGGGATAGCATGCCATATGGGAATGGCCGGACGCTGAAGGCCCCTAAGAGGTGTTCAGTTGCCGTTGGTATCGCGCCGGATGAAGAGCACCTGGCGCCCGAACTCGCTGAATGCCCAGCCGGTGGCAAGCACCCCATCGGACAGGGCATGCACGTGAGTGATCCGCTCTTCCTTCCCCAGATCCAACATGCGTTGCCACACTACGGTGCCGTTCGCTGTTATGCGGAGTAATAGGGCATCGGAAAGTGCGGAGGTGCCGCGTTCTCCAGCGAGGCAGACATCGCCGTTCGCAAGGCCAGCCATGGCATAAAGGCGTACATCGGACAAGGTATCGCCAAGGGCCCGCGTGAAAAGTGTGTCCCCTGCGAGGTCAAGTCCCAACACGTAGCCATGGAACGGTGTTCGTTGGCTGCTCTGGTCGAACGTTCCGAAAGAATCGGTATAGCCCGCGATCAAGAACGCGCCATTCCCGCGGGCGATCACGGCACGCCCCACATCGGATCCAGCCCCACCGAAAGCCGAGGTCCACACCAGGTCCCCATCCAGGCTCAGGCGGCACGCCAGTATGTCATCCTGGCCGCTGAAGTTGGCCACACGCCCGGTCACCATCAGTACATCGGCCTCCACAGCCACATCATAGGCTTCGGCCTCCGTGGCCTCCGTTCCGATGTAGCTCCACAGGACCTCGCCATCGGCTCCAAAGCGCATCACGAGCGGTCGGTGACCATCCCCCTGGTCCGAGACACCACAGAGCACGACCCCACCATCATCCAGGCCGACACCGCCGAAGAACTGTTGCGCGCCCGATAGTGCAGGGGCATGGCTCCAAAGGATCTCACCGGTGATGGAGGTCCGTACCGCCAGTGCATCGTGCACATGCGGTGCTGTACGAAGAACACTGCCGACAAGGCACGCACCGCCGTCCGGGTGCGCCACCACGTTCTGAAGGAACGTATTCTCCTCCGACAACGGGATCCCCAAGGCCGTGATCACACCATTGGGTCCTGCATGGTGCAACGTGCCCGTGTACGCGTGCGGGGACCCCACGTACTCCCGGATCGCCACACGGTATCCCTCCGTGGTGGGCCATGCACCGATCCCATCCTGGGCATTCATAGCACCCATGGTATGCGTGAAACTCTGCGCCTGTAGCAGCCCGGATAGCAGGGGTGCACCTACGGCCCAAACGTGGCGGACAAGGCGGGACAGGGGAAGTGGATCCATGCGGTTGAAGGTAACAAGACAAATATGCTGAAGGATCGGTCGGAACGGTAGTTTCGCGGGGTGTCTGAACGAAGATCGATCGTGCCGTTCCTGTACATCTGGGGCCTGTACACACTGGCTTTGGGTGTACTGGTGTTGCGTACGGAAAAGCTGGAGCTGCACCGGGCCATGCATCCGGTATCCTCGCCCTTCTTGGACAGAAGCATGGCGTTGTTCACCCACCTGGCCGACGGTTTGGTGCCCACTGCGGTGGCACTGATGATGTTGTTGATCCGTGATCTGAGGTCATTCTTGATGATCGGGCTGAGCTGCGGCGGCAGTGCGATCATCGTTCAAGTGCTCAAAAGGTCGTTCAGCCACGACCGACCATCGATGTACCGCGCCGAGCTGGGCGATATGCACTGGGTGTCCGGGATCGACCTGCATCATCATCTGAGTTTTCCCAGTGGTCATGCCACAGCGGCCTTCAGCATGTGCCTGGCACTGGCCGTGCTTTCCAGGAGAAGGGCTTGGGGCTACGCGCTGGGTTCACTCGCCGCGATCCTTGCTTACACCCGTGTATATCTATCCCAACACTTCACGGAGGACATCCTGGTCGGAGCAGCGATCGGGACCGTCACCGCCTTGGTCGTGTACCAATGGCTGTATCGAAGTGCGTTCTCCGAACGCTCGTTCCTGGATCGACGGCTCTTCACTTGAAGTAGTACCTCACTCCGAGCCCAGCGTCGAAGTCAAGGTAAGTGCCGGGCACGAGGTCCAGGGTAGGGGCGACCTCCAGGAATAGGTCCACCGGCGCATCATCGAACAGGTAAGCCACGCCCACCGGGAACCTGATGCCCAAGCCCACACGCGTGCCATCGTGATCATAGTAATGACCACGGTGCCAGTAACGGCCGTTGTTCCACGTACGGAGCCGCAGGCCCGGGCCGAAGTAGAGCGGCATTCGACCTGCGCCCACATCGATCAGATCCATCTTGTGGAACAGGTGATCCGCATGGAGGTGCATATAGCCTCCGCGCCACAGCCCCCAGGCCAAACCGAAGTCGACGGCCCGGTCTCCACCGATCCAGACCTTGGCGCTGATCCCAGTAGGGTCGCCAACCATGGCTCCGATACCGAAGCCTTGATCCTGGGCCATGGTTCGTGTGAAAAGCAGCGTGAAGAGCAGAAGAACGACCGTTCTCATGGGCTTGTACAGGGACGACAGTGCATCGCTGGGCCGAAAATACATCGTGGCCACGGCCTTCCAGCCGGATCGAACGGCCTATGGTTCGGCCAGAAATACAAGAAGCGCCCGAGGGCGCTTCAAGGACTCGCAAAGCTTGGACTCTCCCTTCCTCACCATGCGTGTCGTTGTTGTGACGGAGGTATCGCGGTCAGGTCACAACCCGCCGAAAAAAAAGTTGAACTACATGTCCGGCACGGAACGCACCCCGTCCTGCACCATGGAATGGACTTTTCCACGGCACCCATGGAGCAGCACGTTCCCTTGTTCGAGGATCCCATGCCATTATACCCGGATAGGCAGCAGGTCGTTCACCAACGTCGCACCAGCTCCATGGAAGCACACATCAGGAACGCGAACATGGCCTCTACCGGCGCGACCAAGGGGCACTGGTCCCGCCGAGCGCTCCCCCCGATGCCTCGGAGAACCTGGCCCACCTAGGCACAAGCATCACCCCACAGCGTCAGACCCTGGGCTTCAGCACCAGTTTATCCAAATGCTGTGGACGGATGGCTCCGGTCGTAGAGAAGAACCACTCCTTCAGGCCGTAGTGGTATCCGCGTTCCAAGCCTGTTCGGTGGGTTGCAAGGATACCCCGGACACCACTCAGCTTCTGAAGCACCCGCGTCATCTTCAATTCGATGTCGGCCGCACTCATTCCCTTGGCATTGGTCTTTGCCCAAGCCTTGGCCTTCTCCACCAGCGTTTCCTTTCGGAGCATGCCCTCTTTGGAAATGGTGCTGATCACCATCTCATCCCAGGAATTGAGTCGATAGCCACCCGTGCTCGCTCTTTTCTTCCGTCGCTTGGTTTTCGCAGGCGCGGCTTCAACCGTCTTCCGCGGCCGCCCCGGTGAGCGCTTGGCAAGGCTGGGTGCTTCGGCAACACGGCGGGTGCCGCTTTTTGCCATCCCAGCCTCCGGATCGCCATTTCCCTCACGTTCACCTAACTCCTTGAGGCGGGCTATGGTCTCCCGAACATTCTCCAGCTGAAACAACAAACGGCGTCGTTCCTCACGGTATTGGGCAAGCAGGACTTCAACATTCTTGGCACTAAGCCGTTCATTCGCCATTCTCAACTCGGATGTTTCGTTCGCTTCAACGTGAAGCTTCACGTTGCGAATTTCGTACGATCCGATGAGAATTCCTCATTCCACGCGAATGACATGTGCCGGATCCCGTGTCTCGAACCTTCCAATGACCGTGGATGAAATGGCATGTTCGGTGAGGATCCGGCCAACCTCATCGGCACCATCAGCCGCAGACGCGATCAGGAGCCCACCGCTGGTCTGGGGGTCTGCGAGCATGAACATACGTTCCATGGTGTTGGCACCAGCGACCTTTTGACCATACGACTTCCAATTGCGCAAGGCTCCATCCGGATAGCAGCCCTTGGCGATCAACTCGGGCGCGGCCGGGATCTTCGGAATGGCATCATAATGCAACACCGCCCCAAGGCGGTCACCACACATCTCCAATAGATGGCCCAGCAAGCCGAATCCCGTAACGTCCGTCAACGCATGGACCTGTGGTGCGTGCCCCAGGTGAGTCCCCACGGTGTTGAGCTGGGTCATGATGTCGCGTACCAGTTCTGCACCTTCCGCCGGGAGGATCCCGCGTTTCTGCGCGGTGCTCAGGATCCCCACGCCGAGGGGTTTGGTGAGGAATAGCACATCACCGACCTGTGCGGTATCGTTCCGTTTCAACTGGCTTCCATGCACCTCACCGGTCACGGCTAACCCGAAGAATGGCTCGGGGGCATCGATGCTATGGCCACCGGCGAGCGGGATCCCGGCGTCATGACAGGTCCTCCGCCCACCGTCGATCACCTGTTGCGCCAACTCCGGTGACAGCTTCTCGATGGGCCAGCCAAGGATGGCCACGGCGAGGAGCGGTCTTCCGCCCATGGCATACACATCGCTCAAGGCATTGGCCGCGGCGACCCTGCCGAAATCATAGGGGTCATCGAGGATGGGGGAGAAGAAATCGGTGGTGCTGATGATACAGCGCCCATCGCCGAGGTCGTACACGGCGGCGTCATCGCGGCTCCCGTAGCCCACCAAGAGGGAAGGCGAGGGGAGCATATCCATGTTGCTCCGGAGGATGATATCCAGCTGCGCAGGGGCGATCTTGCAGCCGCATCCTGCACCATGGCTGTATTGGGTGAGGCGCACTGGAGCCTCGGACGGCGTGGTCATTGGAGTTCGATCAATCGTTGTGCGAGTTGGGCGGGGTCGTCATCGGAAACGGCCAGCTCCACCACGCGCGATGGGTCGCGGCGGGATACGCCAAATCGATACGACTTGTCGTAATAGTGCAAGGCGGTCCGTGCCACCTGGTGCAGATCGCCCTGCGCAAGAGCTGCCATCGCGGCTTTGTGATGTTGCGGGCCTAACCGTTTGGCGATCCGGCCCATGGCCGAAGCAAGCTGTTCCGCTGGAAAGCGGCCGTAATCCCGGACGAGGCGTTCGGTCCTTGCCTCGATCGGCAGATCCACGAAGTACATGGAGGCCCTGCGCATCTGATCGAAGAATGGCGCCGGGATGTTCACACGACCGATCATGGCGCTTTCATCCTCCACCCAGACTCGGCGCCCAGCCACCAACTGGCGCATACGATACCACAAGAGGTTCTCGAACTGTTCCGTGGAGGGCTGTGACGAACCGCCCAACGCTCCGAATGCCGACCCCTTGTGCGATGCGAAGTCCTCCAGATCGATGACCTGCTCACCGCGTGACCTTAACTGTTCCAGTGTCTCCGTCTTTCCGGTACCCGTGTAGCCACCAAGAACGCGAAGATCCAACGGAACCTCGAAGGTGTTAAGGACGGTCTTCCTGAAGCTCTTGTAGCCCGCTTTGAGCACCGCGACATTCAGGAATCCTGCCTTGCCCAAGAGCCAGGCAACACTCGCGCTCCGCTCACCGCCGCGCCAACAGTGTACGCGGATCCGACCTTCCGGTGCGATACGCTGAGCTTCCTCCACCAACCAAGCCAGTTTGGGCCCCACCAAGCGTAGACCCTCCAGTAACGCGGGATCACGCCCTTGCTGTTTGTAGATGGTACCCACGATGGCCCGTTCCTCATTGGAAAAGAGCGGGAGGCTGTAGGCACCGGGGATGTGGCCACGTGCGAACTCACCGGGTGAACGCACATCCACGATGGGTTCATCCACGGCAAGCCATTCATCCACGGACAGGGCGCGCAGCATGCCGGACACGGTGCAGGGTGGGAGCGGGAGCGCTACGCGAGCACCGCGGAGAGCGTGATGGGCACGCTTTTGAGCAACTGGCTGATGGGGCAATTGGCCTTCGCTTCATCGGCACAGGCCTGGAACTTGTCGGCCGAGATGCCCGGCACCGTGCCTTGCAAGTCCAGGTGAATACCGACCACGCCCATGCCTTCGCCCACCTTGTCCATCCTCACGTTCGCCGTGCAGGTCAATTGGTCGGCCGTGAAGCCCGCTGCGTTCAAAACGAAACTGAGCTTCATGGTGAAGCAACTCGCGTGTGCGGCCGCGATCAGTTCTTCCGGGTTCGTGCCCGCCTTTCCGTCCTCGCTCACGAAACGGGTATGGAAGGTATGGGGGGTGCTGTTCAGCGCTCCGCTCGTGGTGGTCACGGTGCCGGAACCTTCCTTGCCGGTCCCTTTCCAATTCGCGGTCGCTTTGCGGTTGATGGCCATTTCGATGCTGTTATGGCGTAAATGTAGGCCTTGCCTTTACGATCCGGTCGGAACGGGAACGATATACAAGGGCCACTTGTGGCCCTTCAGCACCTCCTCCGATACACTGCCAACAAGAAGTTTGGCCAGACCGTGGCGGTGATGAGAACCCATGACGATCAGGTCCGCTTTGAACTCCTCGGCTTCGGCTAATAGTGTTTCTACCGTGGAGCCTGTGACCAAGCGGATATCGATCGCCATACCCTCCGCAAGAAGTTCCGCACGCCACCGCAGCAGTCCGGCATGTTCCTGCTTCAATTCCTCCGCACGCGCATCACGGATGTATTGCGGGCCTACCCCGTAGCCAACGAAGTCGGGATGCGGTGCAGCGACGTGTATAAGGCGAAGTTGAGCCGCAAAAGCCCTGGCCAGTGCGACGGCATGTTGGATGACTTGGTTGTCCGCAGCCGTGGCATCAAGGGCGACGAGTAGCTTTTTCATGGTCATGGTGCGATACGTGGATCGGATCGCCGCACATCACAGGCCAGGAAAAGATACGAACGGATCATTATTTAACCATTCGGTTAATTACATTTGCCCCGTCATCTCTGTCATGGACCGTCTCTCGCTCACCTTCTCCGCACTGGCCGACCCCACCCGTCGGGCCATCCTGGCGCGGCTTTCCAGCGGCCCGGCCTCGGTGAACGAGCTGGCCGCGCCCTTCAGCATGAGCCTGCCTGCAGTGAGCAAGCACTTGAAGGTGCTGGAGCGGGCGCAACTGATCGCGCGGGGCAAGGAGGCGCAGTGGCGGCCTTGCGAGATCAAGGCGGCACCGCTGAAAGAGGCCACCGATTGGATGGAACAGTACCGGCAGTTCTGGGAGGCACGGTTCGACAGGCTGGAAGAGTACCTGCAGGAATTGCAGGCCCAGCAGAAGCCGGTGAAAGCAAAGGCCATGACCAAACGCAATAAAAATGGAAGCAGTCAATAGTCCCATTGCTGATCGCGAGCTTTCGGTCAGCCGCACCATGAAGGCCCCGCGCGCACTGGCGTGGAAGGCTTGTACCGAAGCGGAACACCTGGATCGCTGGTGGGGGCCGGACGGCTTCATCAACAAGACGCTTAGCCTGGACCTGCGCGTGGGCGGCCAGTGGAAGTACACCATGACCGGTCCGGACGGCACGGTGTTCCCCAACCTGATCACCTACACGGAGATCTCGCCGATCGACCTGCTCGCCTACGATCACGGCGACTGGGACAATCCCAAGTGGTTCCGAGGTAGTATGAGCTTCGCCGATACCGAGGATGGCACAACAGTGACTATCCGGCTCGTCTTTCCCAGCAAGGAGGAACGCGATCGTTCCGTTGAGCAATATGGCGCCATCGAGGGAGGCAAACAGACCCTCGCGAAACTGGACAACTATCTACGCACCCTTCAAACCCCCAAAGCCATGACCCAGCCCGCAATTTTCAACTTCATCGTCGCCAAGGACGATCGTACGGTCACCGTGGAGCGGTCCTTCAATGCCCCCCAGGACATGGTGTGGGATGCGTGGACCCGTGCGGAGATCCTGTGCCAATGGTGGGCGCCAAAGCCCTACGAATGCGTGATCGACGCGCTGGACTTCCGCCCGGGCGGCCGCTGGCGTTACTGCATGCAAGGCCCCGAAGGCGACCGTCACCATTGCTTCTTCGAGTATGCGGAAGTGCGTCCCAAGTCCTACTTCTCGGGAAAGGACGGCTTCTGCGATGAGCATGGTGTGGTGAATGCAGCCATGCCCACCATGCAGTGGGAGAACAGCTTCAGCGCGCACGATACCGGCACGCTGGTGCGCATACTCGTCCATTTCAAGACTCCGGAGGACTTGGAGGCCATCATCAAGATGGGCTTCAAGGAAGGTTTCTCACAAGGCCTCGACCAGCTGGATGAACTCCTCTCCAAGCAATAACCCTCCGGCTCCCCGCTCTCTCACTCTCTCACTTTTTCACTCTCTCACTTTCTCACCCTCAAACACTCCCTCCCCATGACCACCGCAACCCGCATCACCATCAGCACCCTCGTCAACAAGCCCGTGGCCCACGTCTGGAAGATCTGGACCGAGCCGGTGCACATCATGCAATGGTGCGCCGCCAGCGACGACTGGCATTGCCCAAAGGCAACGAACGACCTGCGCAACGGTGGCGCATTCAGCAGCACCATGGCCGCACGAGACGGCAGCTTCAGCTTCGAGTTCGGCGGGGTGTACAACGATGTGCAGCTCCACAAGCGGATCGTATTCACCATGGGCGATGGGCGCACCTGCGAGATCCTTTTCACGGAAGAGAACGGTGGCACGCGCGTGATGGAGTCCTTCGACGCCGAAACGCAGAACAGCGTCGAGATGCAACGCAGTGGTTGGCAGGCCATCTTGGACCGGTTCAAGAAGCATGCGGAAAGTCAGGGATAATGATCCGGAGCCTGAACAATTACACCCATGTTCACCCCACGGAACAACCAGATGAATAAGGCCGCCGCGATGTTCCTGGCCATGTCCTGCGTGGCCGATGTATCGGCACAACCGACGCACGAGCACGATCGGGGAAGCCGGGCAACCTCGGGCTATGCCGATGTGAACGGTCTTCGCATGTACTACGAACTGCATGGTGCCGGAGAGCCGCTCGTGTTGCTGCATGGCGGTGGTTCCACCATCACCACCACCTTCGGGGCCATCCTTCCCGACCTCGCGCGCCATCACCGGGTCATCGCCGTGGAGTTGCAGGCGCATGGCCATACAGCGGATCGCGGGACACCGCTCTCCTTTGAACAGGACGCCGACGATGTGGCCGAGCTCCTGCGGGTCCTGGAGGTGGACAGTGCCGATGTGTTCGGTTTCAGCAATGGCGGCACAACGGCCATGTACCTGGCCATCCGCCATCCGGAAAAGGTGCGCCGGTTGGTGCTGGCCTCGGCCCTGTGCAAGCGGGATGGCGTACCCCAGCAGTTCTGGACCTTCATGGCCCAAGCCACACCGGAGTCGATGCCGCAAGCCTACAAGGACGCGTACCGGGCGGTGGCACCTGACCCCGGTCAACTGGACGCCATGGGCACCAAGTGCGCACAGCGCATGATCCACTTCGCCGATGTGCCGGACGCGGACCTGCGCTCCATCCAGGCTCCGGCCTTGATCGTGATCGGCGACCGTGATGTGATGACGCCGGAGCATGCGGTCTTCATGCACCGCATGTTGCCGAACAGCCGTCTTGCCATCATTCCCGGCGGTCACGGTGACTACATCGGCGAGATCACCACGCACCGGCCGGATGGCAGCTACGATGCGTTCGCATTGCCGTTGATCGAACGCTTCCTTGAGCACTGAAGCACCACACCAGTCCATAAACCACCTTCACGAACATGGGAACAGTGAACAATACCTCTTCAACGGGGCAAAGCATCCGGGCCATAGCCGCCGGTTTCCTCTCCGCCGCGCTACTATCCATCGGCACCGACCAGGTGCTACACGGAACGGGCGTCTATCCGCCCGTTGGACAACCGATGGCTGCCGGGCTCTTCGGTTTGGCCACGACATACCGGCTCATCTTCCAAGTGCTCGGCGGCTGAATCACCGCGAGGCTCGCACCACAGAAGCCGATGAAGCATGTGTGGATCCTCGGTGGCATCGGGCAGGTGCTCAGCCTGCTCGGCCTGCTCGCATGGCGCTCCATGGGTGAGGCTGGCGGTCCCTTGTGGTACCCCGTGGTGCTCATCCTCACGGCCATCCCGTCCGTCCGGCTCGGCGGCCGGCTGTTCATGCGCCAAGCGAGATCCTCGAATTGAACGGACATGAAGAAGCGGTTCAACCCCGAAGTGACGAGCCTGCTGGATGCATGCGATCATCCTCTGCGCAAGGAGATCGACCTGCTGCGTACGATCATACTCAGCGTGGACAAGCGGATCGAGGAGGGTGTGAAGTGGGGCACCTCCAGCTTCCGGACCACCGATTGGTTCGCCACGCTGAACATGCCGGTGCAGAAGAAGGAACCCATGATCATCCTGCACACCAACGGGCAGCGATTGGACATGAAAGGCCGTCTTTCCGATCCCACCGGCCTGCTACGCTGGCTCGCCATCGACCGCGGACAGGTGCTCTTCAAGAACGCAGGCGACATCAAGGCCAAGCAGGAAGCACTGAAGGCCTTGTTGCATGCATGGATCCAGCAATTGTGAAGACATCGAACCACCACACGAACCACCATGATCACCCCACCCGAACTCATTACCACCAGGGAAGTCGCCACCGCCGTGATCCACCTCGTGATCCCCGGCCGCGACATGCCCAAGTACATGGATCCTGCGATCCAGGAGGTCATCAAGACCATCACCGGCCAAGGCATCCATATCGCTGGGCCGATGTTCTCCTATCACCATCGCCGTCCTAGCGACACCTTCGATTTCGAGATCGGATTCCCGGTGGGCAAGGCGATCAAGGAGGAAGGCCGCGTGAAGAATAGCAAGCTGCCTGCGCTGAAAGTGGTGCGCAGCGTGTACCAAGGTCCCTACGAAGGGTTGGCGCAGGCCTGGCCCGCCTTGCAGCAATGGGTGCGCGCCAACGGCCTCGGCGAAACCGGGAAGTTCTGGGAGAGTTATCTGAACAACCCGGACGAGGTGAAGGACCCGAAGGAGTACCGCACGGAGTTGAATTGGATCGTGGGGTGAGGAATTCACCACAGAGGCACAGAGGACACAGAGAAAGCCATGGCCAAGAGAGCGACGAAAACGGGGACAAGGACATCTGACGTACGGTCGGTGCTGGACGCGCTGGAGAGCATGGGCAGCAAGCGCGTGCGTGAGAACATGGGCAAGCGCTTCGGCATCCACACGGACAAGGCCTGGGGCGTGATGATGCGCGACATGCAGCAAGTGGCCAAGACGATCGGCACCGATCACGCGCTGGCGCAGCAGCTGTGGAAGAGCGGTTGGTACGAAGCGCGCATGGTGGCCACCATGGTCGCCGATCCGAAGAAAGTCACGCCGGAGGAAATGGATGCCTGGTGCAACGACTTCGACAACTGGGCCATCTGCGACACGGCCTGCTTCAAGCTGTGGGACCAGGTGCCGCACGCCTGGGAGAAGGTGCCGATCTGGGCAAAGAGCGATAAGGAGTTCGTGAAGCGCGCGGCCTTCGCCCTGCTGGCCTGTCTGAGCCTGCACCGCAACGATGCGGATCCGAAAACACTACGGAAGTTCCTGCCGCTGGTGAAGAAGGCGGCGAGCGACGAACGCAACTTCGTGAAGAAGGGCGTGAGCTGGGCCCTGCGCGGCATGGCGGGCACCGGCGTGGACATGCGCGATGAGGTGCTGGCGCTGGCTGAAGTACTGGCCTCCAGTGCGAGTGCTGCTGAGCGCTGGGTGGGCAAGGATGTGCTACGCGACATCAAGCGGCCCATGATCGCGAAGCGGGCGGAAAGGAGAACGGACAAGAGAACGGCGAAAACCAAACGGACCTGATCATGTCATTTCAAGCATACATCGACAACATCCGCGCGAAGACGGGCAAGTCACCCGCGGATTTCAAGAAGCTCGCCAAGGGCAAGGGCTTCGTGCTCACAAACGGAGAGGTGGACCCCAAGGTGAAGGCGGGTACCATCGTGCAATGGCTGAAGGATGACTTCGGCCTCGGCCACGGTCACGCCATGGCCATCTACGCGAGCCTCAAAGGGAAAACGGAATGAAGCCCGGAGCCCAGACATCGGTCGCAGGTCCAACGAATGATGTGGATCAGCGCACACTCGTGCTCACGCGCACCTTGAAGGCCCCGCGCGAGCTCGTCTTCGAAGCATGGACGCACCCCAAGCACCTGGTGAAGTGGTGGGGCCCCACGGACTTCACGCTACCCCATTGCGAACAGGATTTCCGGATGGGCGGCCAGTACCGCTTCTGCATGCGCGCACCCGATGGCAGCGATCATTGGGTGCGTGGTGAGTACACCTACATCGATCCCCCATCGCGACTGGTGTTCACGTGGCTGCGCGAGGATGCCGAGGGCGACATCTGGTGCGATACGGTCGTGTCGATCACGCTGGAAGAACGAAAGGATGGCACCTTGCTCACCCTGGAGCAGACCACCTTCGCCACCGTGGCGCACTGCGAAGAGCATGCCTTCGGCTGGAACCAATGTCTGGACCGGCTGGTGGATCTCGTCGTGCGTCACACACAACTACCTTGAACCATGGCACAGTTGCAACCCGAGCGGAAGAAAGCCAAGGCGATGATCGAGGCGCACCTCGCCGCCTTGCAGGAACCCAAGCGCACCGACCTGCAAGCCTTGCATCGCCTCCTGACCGGCAAGCTGGCGGAGAAAGAGCTCTGGTTCTCCGACGGACGGAACGCAGAAGGCCGCGTGGTCACCAACCCCACCATCGGCTACGGTTCGTTCCTGATGAAGTATGCCGGCGGCAAGACCGCGGAATGGTTCCGCATCGGCACCTGCGCCACCAGCTCGGGGATCTCGGTATACATCCTCGGTTTGGCGGACAAGACTCACCTGAGCACCGCGTACGGCAAGCGCTTGGGCAAAGCGAAGGTCACTGGCTACTGCATCAGTTTCAAGGCCTTGAAGGACATCGACCAGAACGTGCTTGAAGAGGCGATCCGCTTCGGCCTGGCACAAAAGGACTGACCCTTGTAGCGTCCCTCATACCCTCCAACAACACCCCATAACCATGAAACCCCAACGCTTCCAAACCTGTCTGTGGATCGAAGGTGACGCTGAGAGAGCCGCCAAGTTCTATGTGGGCATCTTCCCCAAGTCACGCATCGTGGCCCGGATCCCGGTGACGCCGGAGGTGAGTGCGGCCAACGGCATGAAGGTCGGCTCGCCGCTTTGTCTGGAGGTCGACCTCGATGGCCAGCGCTTCCTGGTGCTCAGCGGACGCCCGTCCATGATCATGCCCAGCATGGCCGTGTCGCACATCATCCTGTGCAAGGACCAGAAGGAGGTGGACCACTACTGGAAGAAGCTCGGCGCGGGCGGCCCCAAGGAGATGCAGAACTGCGGCTGGTTGCAGGACAAGTACGGCGTCACCTGGCAGGTGGTGCCCATTAGCCAGATGGAAATGGTGAAGAGCCGCGACGCCCGTAAGGTGGACCGCATGATGAAGGCGATGATGCCCATGAAGAAGATCGACCTGGCGAAACTGGAGAAGGCGTTCAAGGGGTGATGGATGCGAATGCTTCACCACAGAGGCACAGAGGGCACTGAGCATTGGATCCAGCGGTTTACCTCTGTGTTCTCTGTGCCTCTGTGGTGAACTCAACCGACCTGATTGTATTCAACTACACTGCAGTTCTCGCCGCCTGCTACAACGACAAACCAGAAGTTCCTTCCTTCATTGAATGGCAACCAAGAAGACAGCAAGCACAGTGAGTGATCCGGTGATCCTCCACTTCGAGACACCGGCGGAATGGGATGCCTGGCTCGCGAAGAACCACGCGACTTCCTCGGGCATCTTCATCCGCATCGGCAAGAAGGATAGCGGCATTCGGTCCATCACCGCACCGGAGGCGCTGGAGGTGGCCCTGTGCCACGGCTGGATCGATGCCATCCGCAAGTCTGGTGACCAGAAGACCTTCCTGCAGCGCTACACGCCGCGCGGCCCGCGCAGCATCTGGAGCGAGATCAACAAGAAGAAGGTGCAAGAGCTGATAAAGGCCAAGCTGATGCGGCCCGCCGGCATCGCGGCCGTGGAGCGCGCCAAGGCCAACGGCCAATGGGCAAAGGCCTATGCGCCCGCCAGCACCATCACCGTGCCTCCCGATCTGGCGGCCGCACTGAAGAAGAACAAGAAGGCCCGCACCTTCTTTGAAACGCTGAAGGGCAGCAACCGCTACGCCTTCCTGCATCGGCTGGTCACCGCCAAAAAGCCGGAAACGCGCGCCAAACGCCTGGAAACCTTCATCGGCATGCTGGAGCGAGGGGAAGTGTTTTATCCGTGAACCGCTAACCTGTCCGACCATGGCTACCCTTCAGAAGAAACCCGCGAACACCGACGACTACATGGCCGTGTTGCCCGCCGGTCAGCGCATTGCATTGGAGCGCCTGCGCAAGCAGATCCTGGCCGCAGCACCGGACGCTGATGATCATTTCGGCTACGGACTTCCTGGATTCAAGTACAACGGACATCCCATGCTGTACATCGGCGCGGCGAAGAACCATTGCGCTTTGTACGGCTCGGTGCCGGTCGGCTTCAAGGAACGGTTGAAGGATTTCACCGTAAGCAAAGGCACGATCCAGTTCACGCCAGAGAACCCGCTGCCGGCTGTATTGGTGAAGGACATCGTGAAAGCGAAGTGCGCGGAGATCGAGCTGCGGTGGCCGGTGCGGATGGGGAAAGTGGAGAGAGGGGTGAGAAAGCTGAAGAAGGCAGGGAGCCGCGCGAAACGGGATTGATCCTATGAACATGGAAGAGCGCGAAGTGCACACCACACGGACCATCGCGGCAACACGCGAACGTGTGTTCGCCGCCTGGACCGACCCCGTGCAACTCGCGCGCTGGTGGGGACCGAACGGCTTCACCAACACCATCCATCGCTTCGAGCTGAAGCCGGAGGGCGTGTGGGACTTCACCATGCACGGTCCGAACGGCCAGGACTTCCACAACACTTGTGTCTTCAAGCGCATCGACGCACCGGACTACCTGGAGTTCGACCACTTGAAGGAGATGCACTTCTACAAGGCCATGATCCGCTTCATCGAAGTGGAGGGCGGCACACGCATCGAGTGGACCATGCGCTTCGACACGGCGAAGGAGCTCGCACCGATCCGCACCTTCATCGAGCGGGCGAACGAGGAGAATATGGATAAGCTACAAACCCTATGTAAGTGCGCGTCATAACGCGCCCCAACCAAGAACCCGAATGAAACGCATCCACATCGCCTACTGGATCATCACCGCGCTCTTCAGCGCATTCATGATCTGGTCCAGCCTCGGTGGGCTCAAGCTCGACGAACAGACCGTGGCCTTCCTCCACGACCATCTGGGCTATCCGCTCTACTTCATCCGCTTGATCTCCGCGGCCAAGATCATCGGGGCCATCGCCATCCTGCTGCCGTTCGTGCCGGCCCGCGTGAAGGAATGGGCCTACTTCGGCTTCTTCATCGACCTGATGACCGCCGCATACTCCTTTTGGGCCGTGGGCGATCCGGTGAGCGGCTGGGCGCCCATGTTCCTGTTCATCGGCGTGCTCATTGCCGCCTACCTTTTACACCACAAACGGCTCTCCGCCAAAGCCTGAACCTCACCAACACCTGAAACGACCATGATCTACGTACTCATCGGCCTACTGGCCATCATCGCCCTGGTGCTCATCGCTGCCGCCATGAAGCCCAACACCGTCCACTACGAACGGAGCACCGTGATCAACGCACCGCCGGAGCGCATCCTGCCGCACGTTGCCGACTTCCACAAGTGGTCCGCATGGAGCCCGTGGGACAAGCTGGATCCCGGGATGAAACGCAGTTTCAGCGGCGCGGAGAGCGGCGTGGGCGCGCGCTACGCCTGGGTCGGCAACAAGAAGGTGGGCGAAGGCACCATGGAGGTGCTGGAGGCCGGTCCGCAAGCCGTGAAGATCGACCTGCGCTTCCTGAAGCCGTGGAAGTCGGAGTGCATCACGCATGTCCGCTTCAGTCCGCAGGCCGGTGGCACGCAGGTGCGCTGGGAGATGGACGGCCCCAATCTCTTCATGGGCAAGGTCTTCAGCCTGTTCGTGAACATGGATAAGATGATCGGCAAGGACTTCGAGACCGGTCTGGCGGGGTTGAAGGCGGTGGCGGAGAAGAACGGTTGACGAGGACCGCGGGTACCTTCGCCGGAATGGAAACCCTCGCTGATCAACGTACACGGAACAACGTTCAAACGCCCGCACCGGACGAGATCCGGATCAGCCGGGTCTTCAACGCGCCGCGCGAGCTGGTGTGGCAGGCATGGACCACGCCCGGCATGCTGGTGCATTGGTTCGGCTGCGCTGCCTTCAGCACCATCGATGCCGAAGCTGACGTGCGCGTGGGCGGACGCTGGCGTGTGGTGATGCGCGCACCGGACGGCGTGGACTATCCCGCCTTCGGCGAGTACACCGCGGTGCGACCCGTGGATCACCTGGCCTTCACGCACCAATGGGAGAAGCAGGTGGTGGAGGTGAACCCCGCCAACCACCGCACGCAGGTCACTGTGGACCTGCATGCCGAAGGCCAACGCACGCGCATGGAGTTCCGGCAGACCGGCCTGGCCACCGAAGCCTCGCGCGACAGCCACATCGGCGGTTGGTGCGACAGCATGGATGCCTTGGCCGTCGAACTACTGGGCCGACCCTTCGGAACATGAGCCGGACGCATGGGCAGGTAGCCCACGTTCACGCACTATGTCCTACGTATTGGACCGTTCCGCCCGAACGCTTCTTCTTGCCCTACTCGGAAGCCCCAGGTGGTCCATCCCACCTTGCAGCGCATCCCACGTATCGGTAAGAGAAGACCATCGACTGGTCCTTCCGGCAGTCATGAACGCCAGAAGGGTACTACGACTTCCGCTCAGCGATGACCCGTTCCACCTCACTGATGGCCCGCCGGGTCTTGAGTAAGCTGTCCGGGGTCACGCTGATGGAATCGATGCCAAGTTCCACCAGGAACTGGGCGAAATCGGGGTGGTCACTGGGGCCCTGACCGCAGATGCCCACCTTGGTGCCCGTGCGTTTAGCCGTGCGGATCAGCTGTTCCAGCATACGCTTCACGGCGGGGTTGCGTTCGTCGTACAAATGCGAGACCAGGGCGCTGTCGCGGTCCAGGCCGAGGGTGAGCTGGGTGAGGTCGTTGCTGCCGATGGAGAATCCGTCGATGTGCTGCGCGAACTCTTCGGCCATGAGGATATTGCTGGGGATCTCGGCCATGAGGTAGAGCTCCAGGCCCTCCTTGCCGCGTTCGAGGCCATACTCCTTCATCACCTTCTTCACCGCGAGCAGTTCCTCCACGGTGCGGCAGAAGGGGATCATCACCACCACGTTCTTCAGGCCCATTTTCTCGCGGACACGGCGGATGGCCTTGCACTCCAGGCCGAAGGCCTCCTTGTACGTATCGCTGTAATATCGCGCAGCGCCGCGCCAGCCGATCATGGGGTTCTCTTCGTGCGGCTCGTAGTGCTCGCCGCCCAGCAGGTTGCGGTACTCGTTGCTCTTGAAATCGCTGAAGCGCACGATGACCCGGTTGGGGTGGAAGGCAGCGGCGATCTTGGCGATGCCGTAGCTCAAGCGCTTCACGAAGTAGGTCTCCTCGTCCTCGTAACCATGGATCAGGTAGCTGATCTTACCGCTGAGGGTGACGTCGCCGAGCTCCTTGTGCTGCAGTAGGGCCAGGGGGTGGGCCTGGATGTAGTTGTTGATGATGAACTCCTCGCGGGCCAGGCCCACACCGGCGTTGGGCAGCGCGGCGAACTTGAAGGCCAGGTCGGGGCTGGCCACGTTGAGCATGATGGGCGTGCGTACATCGGGTAGATCGGTGAGCATGGTCTCTTCCTTGCGGAAGGGGATGATACCCTCGTAGACCACGCCATTGTCGCCCTCGCAGCAGCTGGCGGTCACCTCCATACCGGTATCGAGCAGTTCGGTGGCGTTGCCACAACCCACGATGGCGGGCACACCCATCTCACGCGCCACGATGGCGGCGTGGCAGGTTCGCCCCCCCTTGTTGGTGATGATGGCGCTGGCCTTCTTCATGATCGGCTCCCAATCAGGGTCGGTCATGTCGGTCACCAGTACATCGCCTTGTTTGAAATTCTTGCCATCCATGCCACCGCCACGACCATCAAGGCTATACAGGATCCGTACGGTGCCAGCCCCCACGCGGTCGCCGATGGCGATCCCCTTGGTGATCACCTTGGGCTGGGCCGCCGCAGTGGGCTCGAGTTTGTACTCCACCACCCGGTCATCGGCCTTGCGGCTATGGATGGTCTCGGGGCGGGCTTGTACGATGAACAGGCTACCGGTAAGCCCATCCACGGCCCACTCCACGTCCATGGGGCACCAATGGCCCTTCTTCTCACTGTAGTATTTCTCAATGGCCATTACACTACGCGCCACTTCCAGTGCCAGCTCGTCGGAGATGCAGAAGCGGTTGCGTTGGGCGCGTTCGGTGGGGATCACGAGCGTGGGCTTGCCGGGCTCCACACCATAGATCATCTTGCGGTCCTTGTTGCCGATCTTCTTCTCGATGATGGCGCTGTACCCTTGGGCAAGCGTGGGCTTGAAGACGATGAACTCATCGGGGCTCACCGCCCCCTGCACCACCATCTCGCCCAGGCCGTAGCTGCCATTGATCAACACCACGTCCTTGAAACCGCTTTCGGTATCGAGGCTGAAGGCCACGCCACTGGCACCTAGATCGGAACGCACCATCTTCTGCACACCCACACTGAGGCCCACGTCGAAATGGTCGTAACCCAGGCTCTGGCGGTACACGATGGCACGGTCGGTCCACAGGCTGGCGAAGCAGTTGCGCACGGCGGCGATCAGGTCCTGATGGCCACGGATGTTGAGGAAGGTCTCCTGCTGGCCGGCGAAGCTGGCATCGGGCAGATCCTCGGCCGTGGCGGATGAGCGAACGGCCACGTCGGTGGCATCCTGGCCATGCTGTCGGCTCAGTTCATCATAATGGGCCATGATCCCCTTCCAGATCTCCTCCGGGAACTTGCCGTTCTTGATCAAGGTGCGCACGGCCAAACCGGTACGGCGGATATTCTCCACGTCGTCCACATCCAGTCCGGCAACGATGTCATGGATCTTCTGATCCAAGTCGTTGTGTGCGATGAAGGCCTCGTAGCTGGCCACCGTCACCACGAATCCACCGGGCACTTTGACCCCCAGTTTCCCGAGGTTCTGGATCATCTCTCCCAGGCTGGCGTTCTTGCCGCCCACCGTGGGGATGTCCTTCAGTTCGACTTCGTGCAACCAGGTCAAGTAAGGTGCAGCACTCATGATGATGGTCGTGGGTGTTTTGGAAGGGATCCTTAAACGTTAGGATCCGCGAAAAGTTAAGGGCCGGATCCGTTCTTGGTACCGGATCCGGCCATGAAAGGATCCGAACGGCACGGACGCCATGGCATTGAATGGCCCTTGAACACCCCATACACCCCCATGTGGCCAATGGAACCGAACAGAGGTGACCGGCGACCGCTACCTTGCCCCCATGCTGATCCTGCTTTCGCCAGCCAAGGACCTGGCCAAGGAAACACCGGTCATCAAAGACGCAACGCAGCCCCAGCTGCTCAAGGAGGCAGCGGTGTTGGTGAAAGCGTTGCGGAACTTGAGCACGAAGCAACTGGCCGAGCTCTTGGAGCTGAACCCGAAGTTGGGCGAGTTGAACCGGAAGCGATACACGGAATGGTCGTTACCATTCACCACGACCAATGCGCGGCCCACAGCCTTCGTTTTCAACGGAGAGGCCTACCGGGGATTGGATGTTCGCGGTCTAAGTTCGGCCGACCTGCGCTTCGCCCAGCACCACTTGCGGATCCTGAGTGGCCTGTATGGTGTGCTTCGACCGTTGGACCTGATCCAGGACTATCGGTTGATGATGGGCACCTCCCTGCGGATCGGCAAGGCCAAGAACCTGTACGCTTATTGGGGCGATAGGATCACCGAACTGATCGAGAAGGACCTGGAGCAGGCCGGTTCCCGCACCTTGGTGAACCTGGCCAGCACGGAATACTTCAAAGCGGTGAATGCGGAACGGCTTGGGGCCAGGGTGATCACCCCGGTCTTCAAGGACCGCGGACCGAAAGGCTACCGTATGGTGATGGTCTATGCCAAACAACAGCGCGGGAGCATGGCTCGGCACATCATCCGGAACCGGATCCTCGACGCCGAGAAGCTGAAAGCCTATTCCGACGATGGCTATCGCTATTCGGCTGTGGATAGCACCGCCGATGAATGGGTGTACCTGCGGGAGGCAGCCCCCCAGGGGCCACCATCCAAGCTGGCCGGAGGACGGATCAGGCAATAGGCTGTGGCCGAAGCTATTGTGCACCGCTGGCTGGAAAGGAACCCATCCGGCGCTACCTTCGAGCGCTTTTTCCGTTCCCCATGTTCGAGAACCTCAACGACAAGCTCGAAAGAGCCTTCAAAGTACTCAAAGGCCAAGGCCAGATCACCGAGATCAACGTGGCCGAGACCACCAAGGAGATCCGCAAGGCCCTCCTTGATGCCGATGTGAACTACAAGACCGCCAAGGACTTCACGGACCGCGTGAAGGCCAAGGCCTTGGGGCAGGACGTGCTCACCAGCGTGAGCCCCGGTCAACTGCTCACCAAGATCACGCACGACGAGCTGGCCGAACTGATGGGGGGGCAGAGCGCGGGCATCAACCTCAGCGGCAACCCCACCGTGGTGCTCATGAGCGGCCTGCAAGGTTCGGGTAAGACCACCTTCAGCGGGAAGCTGGCCAACCTCTTGCGGAAGAAGGGGCGCAAGCCGCTGTTGGTGGCGTGCGACGTTTACCGGCCCGCGGCCATAGACCAGTTGGAGACCCTGGGGCAACAGCTGGGCGTGGTGGTGTATGCCGAACGGGGCAACACCGACCCGGTGGCGATCGCCCAACGTGGCATCGAATACGCGAAGACGCACGGCTTCACCGTGGTGATCGTGGATACCGCGGGTCGCCTGGCGGTGGACGAGGCCATGATGGACGAGATCACCCGGGTGAAGGCGACCATCAAGCCACACGAGACATTGTTCGTGGTGGACGCGATGACCGGCCAGGATGCGGTGAACACCGCCAAGGCGTTCAACGACCGCCTGAACATCGATGGGGTGGTGCTCACCAAGCTCGATGGTGATGCCCGCGGTGGTGCGGCCTTGTCCATCCGTAGTGTGGTGAACAAGCCCATCAAGTTCATCGGCACCGGTGAAAAGATGGAGGCCATCGACGAGTTCCACCCGGACCGCATGGCGGGGCGCATCCTCGGCATGGGCGACGTGGTATCGCTGGTGGAACGCGCGCAGGAACAATTCGACGAGAAACAGGCGCGGGAGCTGAACAAGAAGATCCAGAAGGACCAGTTCGGCTTCGACGACTTCCTGGAACAGATCGCCCAGATCAAGAAGATGGGGAACATGAAGGACCTCATGGGCATGATCCCCGGCGTGGGCAAGGCGCTGAAGAACATCGACATCCCCGATGATGCCTTCAAAGGCATCGAGGCCATCATCCACAGCATGACGCCCGAGGAACGCAAGAACCCGGGGCTCATCAACGGCAGCCGTCGTCAACGCATCGCTCGCGGCAGCGGCAACCACGTGGAAGCGGTGAACAAGTTGATGAAACAGTTCGAGGAGACCCGGAAGATGATGAAGATGATGGGCGACAAGAGCAAGATGCAGAACATGATGCGGCAGATGCAGCAGATGCAAGGCATGCGGCGCTGAGGTGCGCCGAGGTCACCTGGAACCGTGTACCGGCACGCCAGCGGAGAAGGGGAGAGAAGTCCTGTGGAGGTGCCGTCGTCTTCGGGAACGGGACTACGGATGGCGAAGCTGATGGCGGTCAGGAACGTTTCGCGGTACGATCGTACTTTAAGGCCCCGAATGAACCTCCAGACCGCCCACCACGTGTTAGATGGCCGAGCCTGTAGCTCGGCCCTGAAGCGCCGGATCGCCGAAGAAGCCATCCGCATCCTGGAGCAACGCGGGCGCCCCCCGCACTTGGCCGCGGTCCTGGTGGGGAACGACGGGGCCAGCCGCACCTATGTGGAAGCCAAGGTGAAGGCGTGCGGAGAAGTGGGGTTCCGCAGCACCTTGATCGAACTCCCGGCGACCATCAGCGAGGAGGATCTCATGACGCAGGTCCGTCAGCTCAATGCGGACCCCACCCTGGACGGCTTCATTGTTCAACTGCCATTACCGCCCCACATCAACGCCGACCGGGTGCTGCAGACCATCACCCCGAATAAGGACGTAGATGGATTCCATCCGGTGAACGTGGGGAACATGGTGCTCGGCCTGCCATGCTTCCTATCGGCCACTCCCAGCGGCATCTGCGAACTGCTCAAGTATTACGAGGTGGAGACCGCCGGGAAACACTGCGTGGTGGTCGGCCGCAGCAACATCGTGGGCACCCCGATCAGCATACTCCTGAGCCGCAACGCCTATCCCGGCAACAGCACCGTTACCCTGGCCCATAGCCGTACCGCGGATCTGCCCGCCATCACCCGGCAGGCCGACATCCTCGTGGTGGCCATCGGCAAACCCGGATTCGTCACGGCCGATATGGTGAAGGAAGGCGCCGTGGTGGTCGATGTCGGCATCCACCGCATCGCCGACCCCACACGCAAGAGCGGTTTCCGTCTGGTGGGCGACGTGGACCATGCCTCGGTGGCCCCCAAGTGCAAGGCGATCACACCCGTACCCGGAGGAGTTGGTCCCATGACCATCACCAGCCTGTTGCAGAACACGCTGAAAGCCGCACGGTAGTGTACCGTACCTTCGAGGTACCCAATAGCCTGGTTGGGATCCCCTGAACGAAGGGGCCCGAGGCTACCATTCAGTCAGGCACAGCCGAGAGCGCATCGTGTAGCGGTGTCCACGAGCTCGATCATAGGCGAAACATGGGCGGAAATGAGACCGGGGGCCGAGCTTGAGGTGATCCCGAACAAGTGCTTAGCTTCCCCCACGGTAGAGCGAACCATCGCCACGACATGCGAACCACCACCACCCTCGGCGCCATGGCCTGTGCCCTCATGACCATAGCCCAGCCCAAGACCGACAAGGCCACCATCCAATGGGGCGAGGAGCAGACCGAGAAGACCACAGGGACCTATGGCACCCTGTTCGGCCAGAACGACGACGCGGTCCACATGACCTTCTGGAAGAAGGACGACCTCTTCATCCGGAAGATGACCGCCGACCTCGCCAACGCGTACCTCGTCCCCGTGGACCTCAAGTTGGACAAGAAGGACCTCCAATTGCGAGAAGCGATGGTGGCTGGCGACCACATCATCCTGTTCGCCGAACGGTACGATAAGAAGGAGGACCTTCGCACGCTGTACATGCGATCCTACCGCGAATCGGACATGGTGCCCACCGGACCGTGGGAACGTCTGGCGGAGTTCAGCTCAGGGAAGGCCTATGCCGGCGGCTTCCAGATGGATGTCTCGCCCAACGAAGAACACATCCTGGTGAGCATATTCCTGCCGTACGACAAGGATGGCGCGGAGAAATTCCGCCTGCGGGTGTACGACCGCAGGATGGCACCGGTGTGGGACCGGGAAGTCACCATGCCGTACACCGACAAGGAATTCGTGGTGGAGGACCTGCGGGTGGAGAACGATGGAGATGTGGTCGCCCTGGGGATGAAATACGCGGAAAAGCAGGAAGCAAGAAGGATGAAACGGGAAGGCCAGGCCACGTACGACTACCACTTGATCACCTTCTCGGCCGATGGGACCCACCTGGATAACACCATCCACGGCGGCGATCGGTTCCTGCAAGACCTCACCATCAGCCTGGACAAAGGCGAGGGGCCGATCCTTTGCGGTGGACTGTACGGCACCAAAGAGAGCAACAAGGTCCGGGGCGCCTTCTTCATGAGCCTTGACCCACGGACGAAGGCCGTCATACACGAGAGCTATCAAGCCTTCTCCGACGACCTGATCACCCAATACATGACCGCTCGCGAAGAGGCGAAGGCGAAGAAGAAAGCGGAGAAGAAGGACGAGGACCTTCAACTGTTCGAGTACGACCTGGACGAGATCATCCGCCGCGACGATGGCGGGGCTGTCCTGGTGGGAGAACAGTACTACAGCTACACGACCACCGTATGCACCCCGACCCAGAACGGTGGGCAGAGCTGCCACACCGTCTCGCACTACATCCACAACGATATCATCGTGGTGAACATGGACCCCAAGGGCGATATCGAGTGGGCCACCACCATCCCCAAACGGCAACACACCACCAACGACGGCGGCTACTACAGCAGCTACACTGTGGGGGTGAAGGGCGACCGGTTGCACTTCATCTTCAACGACAATGCGGAGAACCTCTTCCGATCCGCCGGCGACAAGTTCAAACCGATGGACCTCGGCGGCAAGGCATCGGTGGTGACCATGGCCACCGTGAGCAGGGACGGCCATGTGGTGCGCGAAGCCCTCATGGACCCCGAAAAGCGCGACCTGATCCTGCGCCCGAAAGGCAGTCATCAGTTGGCCGATGATCGTATGTTCATCTACGCCACCCGGAAGCGCGACTACCGTTTCGGGCTGGTCTCCTTCCAGTAGGTTCAAGGGCGGCATCGCTGGCCGCCCTTTGGTCCAGGAGACGAAAGGACCGGTCCGTCGACGAAATTGCGGTATTGGTCTTGACAAACGGGCCGATCATCACACATCTTGCACCACCTCAGATGACCGGCTCACCTCACGAAACAACCTGACCCATGTGGCCTGTCCAAACCTTGACCCTGTTGTTGTGCTTAACGGACGAGGAGCAACTCTTCGCACGGAACACCCCTGCCGAACCCGAACCGGCAAAGACCGAGGCCGTGGTACCGAAAGAAGTAGAGCCGGAGGAGAACACGGTGGCGTACCCCGCCGCATGAACATGCACTGACCAGGACCTTGTCCTGTGTTCAAAGACCCCGGTGCCGCCGCCTTGGTGCCGGGGTCTGCTCTTGGTCAATGGGGTTCTTCGTTCTTCCCGAGCAGATCGCGTAATCGTTCCAAGTCGGTGTTGCGATCCTCATCACCCAGCTTCTGGTAGCTGTTGGCCAGGTTGTTCAGCTGCCTGCGGATGATCTCCAAGTTGGTACAAGGTGCGTAGAACGAAGGACGCGGCTCGATCTTCAGCTTCTCCAGGAACTCGTTGATCTCGTTCCTGCCGAGGATATCGCCCTGGCTGAAGGCATTCACGTAGAACAACACGTTCTCTTCGCCGGATTGACCGGCATCCGCCCCGCCGATGCTATCCTCGTCCAGGTAGGCCAGCACGAAATGGTTCGGTAGGTTCACCCCACGGAGGGGAAGACCCAGGTCCTCGGCCAGCACCTGGTAGATGATGGCCAGGGAAAGCGGGTTTCCCGTGCGGCTGTCCAACACTTCGTTGATGTAGCTGTTCTGCGGGGCGTGGTAGTTGCGCTTGTTGCCCTTGAAACCGTGGACCTGGAAGAAGATGTGGTTGAACACGCGCACCTTCTCGAAAGCCGTGAGGTGGTCGTTCAGCTCCAGCCAGATATCCTGGCGAATGGAGGCGAGCCTGGCCTTCACCTTCTGTTCATCCAGGTCGGGGTAGCGGTACCGGCTGATGATGAGCGCACCTTCGAGCAGGTCCTCGCCACCGTTGGTCTTCCAAGCGCGAAGCCGGTCGGTAACGCTTCCCAGATGGATGGTCTGCAGGATGTCCTCGATCCGGTTCCGGAAGAGGTCGCCGAGGTCATCGTATTCCCAGGCTCGTTCCAGCACGGGCACCACAGGGTCGCCGAGGGAAACGATACGGTCCCGAACTTGTTGATAGACTCCTTCGTCGGGATCTTCGATCAAGGTGATCAGCGCACGGATCTCGGTCTCGCTCATGGGCGTTCCTTTCGTTCTACACGGAGGATCGGAACGAAAGTATCGGGGCGTCACCCGGGGTGAAAGCCCGGAGCGAAGCATGTTTCAACCGTTCGGGGTTGAAGCTGGATCAACAGCGGATCGTGGAACGCAAGGGAGGCCGAACAGGACCGTGCTAAGCACGTGTCACCCGCTCCAGCACCTCGGTGATCATCCGATCGATGGCGGAGTGGTGGTCCTTGCTGTACTCCTTGCGCAGGCGATTGGCCACCACGGTGCATACCGTGGCACAGCGATGGCCCAGCAGGCTGCCCAGTCCATACAGGGCACTGGTCTCCATCTCGAAATTGCTGCCGCGCAAACCCTCATGGGTGAATGCGGAGAGCCTTTCGTTCAACCCATCAATGCTGGGGATGCCACGCAATTGCCGGCCTTGAGGGGCGTAGAATCCACCGCTGGTGTAGGTGATGCCGGTCACGTTCCCATGGCCCAGCAAGGCCACCAGGTCCTTATCGCCCGCAGCCACGTACGGCAAGGGCAGGTTATCGGGCCATTCGGTCTGTTGCAACAAGGCGTTCAGCAGGCGCAGTTCGGCATCGGTGCTCTCGTAGGCGTAGTAGTGCAGCACATTGTCCATACCCACGCCGTAGGCGCTCACGATACGGGTATCCACCGGGATGTCCTCCTGCAAAGCCCCGCAGGTGCCCAGCCGGATGATCTTCAAGGCACGGGTATGTTCCTTGGGGGTGCGTTCCTCCAGGTCGATGTTCACCAATGCGTCCAGCTCGTTCACGACGATATCCAGGTTATCGGTACCGATACCGGTGCTCAGGGCGGTGATGACCACCCCGTTGTATTCGCCGGTATGCGCCACGAACTCGCGGTTGTTCACCTGGTGTTCCACGCGATCGAAATGCCTGCTGATGCGTTCCACGCGTCCTTGGTCGCCCACCACCAGCACGATGTCGCCCAGCTGTTCGGGCCGGAGTGCGATGTGGTAGACCGAGCCATCCGGGTTCAGGATCAACTCACTGGGTGCGATAACGGTGCCTGGAGGAGTAAGGGCGATGGGATGCATGGTCGGTATGCAGAGGTTGGAGGTTCGTGCTCAGGCCGCGTGCCGGATGGGCGTTCGGTCGGGGCCTCCTTGGTGTCAGGGTCGAGTATCCGGGATCCCGCGTTCAGGAACGCCATCGGGAGTATGGGGCACACGACAGCGGACGGCAAGGTAATGGCAAAGCGGCACGGTGAAGGAATGGCCCCGGGAAAGGACTCCGGGTAGTACCGGGGTGAAATGCCTACTGCTGGGCGAAGACCTTCTGCAACAGAGCCGTGGCGCGGGCCGTGGGGTCCTGCCGGATCTTCTTCTCCTCGTCGGCGAGCAGGAGGAAAAGTCCGTCCATGGCCTTGGTGGTGACATAGGCGTCGAGGTCCGGATCCACGGCT
>SSGN01000111.1 GCA_008016945.1 Flavobacteriales bacterium | reverse complement strand
GCGCTGGCCGCGGACACCACGCGTTTCCTCGAACGCGCCGCCAAAGTGCAATGGGGCCTGATGATCTGCGTGTTCTGCCTGTCGCACGTGCCGGCGTTGATGACTTTGCGCATCCCCGGCTACGACGGCCGCAATCTGCTGTTGATCGCATTCCTGGTGATCGTGGTCCAGGGCAGCGATGTGCTGCAGTACGTCTGGGGCAAGCTGCTCGGCAAACACAAGGTCGCGCCCGAACTGTCGCCGTCGAAGACCTGGGAAGGCCTGATCGGCGGGGTGATCAGCGCCACCGTGCTCGGCGCCGGCCTGCATGGCATCACCCCGTTCTCCGCGTTGGAAGCGGCGTTGGTCGCCTTCGTGCTGTGCCTGATGGGCTTCTTCGGCGGCCTGGTGATGTCGGCGATCAAGCGCGACCGCGGGGTGAAGGACTGGGGCAATCTGATCGAAGGTCACGGCGGCATGCTCGACCGTCTCGATTCGATCGTGTTCTCCGCGCCGATCTTCTTCCACATCGTGCGTTACGGCTGGCAGCAGAACGGGCCGGTGTTCGTGCCGTTTTCCTGAGCCGCGAAACCACGCCGGGGATTTCGCATCGGGTTGGACGCGAGGGGCTGGACGCGCACGATCGTTGCCCTTGCTGGGACCTGTTTGTTGGGAGCGCTTGTTCGGCGCGGGGCCTGCCGCACGCCGCCTTCACGCGTCGCGCCAGGCGTCCCAGCCGTCGAGAGTGGACGGCTCCGCTTTGCCCATGCACACCGCCGCCAGCGGTTCCAGCCATTCCGCGGCGGGGTGGCCGCGTTGTTTGATGATCTCGATCAGACTGCCGAGACCGCGTTCACCGACGACAATCTTGTCCGCGACCAGCCATTTCTTGAGCTGGGCCAGCGCTTCGCGCCAGCCCTCCGGAAGACGGAGGCAAACGGCGTAAAGCCACATTGCGACAATGATCCTGGGTGATGATTCCTTTGAGATCTTACCCTCAATGTTCTCCACAACACGATTGAGCATTGCAAGACCTTCGTCAACTCGGCCGGTGTCTAGAAGCAAAAGCGCATGGTTTCCAAACCTCCACACATCACCTGATTGAGTAGCGATTGCGCGTAGGAAATACTGTTCTGCTTTTTTGTAATTTTTTCTGTGCAAGCGCAAGAAAGTAGCGTAGCTCCGAAGGCTATACTCATCTTCTGGATCAAGTGTTATCGCTTTTGTGTAGTATTCCTCAGCTTTATCGTAGTCGTGGCGAATATCCATAAGAAATGTCGCATAACTCGAGAGGCTAACTACGTCGGAAGGCCTAATATTCAAGTCCTGCTTTAACAAAGACTCCGCTTTGTCATACTCTTTGCGGACTTCTACCAGCAAGACTGCATAGCCACGGAGCGCTTCAACGTTGTTTGGATCCATTTCCAGGGATTGCTTGTAGTACTGCTCAGCCTTGTCATAATTTTTGCGAACACGATACAGAAAGTGCGCATAGTGGTTGATATGGCTTTGTTCTTTCGTATCAGAAGCGATCGACAAGCAGTAGTACTTCTCCGCTTCGTCGTAATTTTCTCTGACATTTTCGAGAAACATCCCATAGTTCCCAAGGATATTGGCATGCGGTGAGTCCGCCTTCAGCGCCCGCTTGTAGTAGCGCTCTGCTTTGTCATAGTCCTTGCGTTCGTTTTCGAGCAACAACGCATAGTTGTTGCACAATTCGGACGAGTCCGGATTTCTCTCAATCGCTTCCTGATAAATCCGGTCGCGTTCCTCGATATCTTTGGCGTTCTTTGCGCGCATTTCCCATTGCCACCAGAACATCGGTTCCGGCGTGCGCTGGATGGTGTTCTCCACAGCCTTGCTGACCGCATCGAGATCGATCGAGACCGTCTCCGGCGATGCCTGCTCCGTCTGCTCGACCGGGGTTTGCGCGACGGGTTTGACGGCTTCTCTTCTCGAATCGATGGCCGCTGTTGCGGCCGAGGGTTCGTTCTTGCCGCTGTTCAAGCGGTTATGCAGCGTTTCGAACTGCTCGACGATGCGCCTGGCGCGTTCTTCGGCGCGCGCCAGCAGGAAATTCCTGGGCACTTCGAATTCGAGTTCGTTGCTGAGCAACAGCATCAGCTCATCGAAGCCCGGAATCGGCACGAGGCAGCCGTTTTGGGCTTCGACGAACTGGCGGACTTCCGTCGTCGGCGCGGGGCCCTCGTCCCAATAGCACCAGTACACCCCGCCCGGAATCGACCCGGACGGCAGATCCTTCAGAAACTTCATCAGGCTGCCGTCATTGCCGCCGTAGCCGATCACGATCGGCGTGCGGTGACGAAAGATCTCCGCGAGCGCGCCGGAAAAGGCTTCGGGCAGCGTGTTGATCTCGTCGGGAGAGCTTTTCGGGGCCAGCAACAGGTCGCGATGCACCTTGACCACCAGCGGACGACGCACTTTCGGGCTGATGAAGCCGGCCAGCGATTCATGCCCGCACACCAGCGGATAGGTCTTGCTGAAGATCGACAGCGAGTCGGCGACGAGATTGTCGAAATTGGTGGTGATGACGACCTTGTGCCGGGTGCCGTCCATGATCCGCGCCAGCACCGAGTAGCCGTAGCTCGGCTCGGCCTCGCGCATCTCGTGTTCGAGATAGGCATAGCCGAGGTGCGGATCGCGCGCGTACATCCGGTGATACAGCTCGGAATAGCAGGCGGCCCGGTCATCGCGATCGTAACGCGAGATCTTCAGGGCTTCCGCGCAGGCCCATGCCTCGCCGTCTCCGCGCCCATCCCCGGTCGCCTCGCAATACAGCAACTGAACCCAATCGCGCACCATGTCGCCAGCGCCTTTGATGCCCGACGAACGCGAGGCCCCGGCGCCGAGCACGAACGCGAAATCGCGATCGGGCATCGTGCTATGGATGGTCTTGAAGCGATTGGCCAAAGCCACCATCGAGATGGTCGGCGGTTCCTGTTGTCCTTGCGTCTGCGTCATGCCCTGCCCCCTGCATCCATGGCGTGCTGGCGAAAAACCTAACACAACTGACCGCGGCGTTACGGTCTTGTCCCGTCGCTTCGCGGCGCGCCGATCTTCGCACACGCTCGTATCACGCATTCTTGAAACCAAAACGCTGCGGTTGGGCCGCGCCCGGTGCAGGCGCCGTGCACGGCGCGCGCCATCTCTGCGTTGCTCGGAGGTTCGCTGGCGTCGACCAACACCTCACGGCATACTCGCACCGACGCGCGTCGTTGAGGACAAGGCCCATGCAACGCAGTACCCGGATCGTGTTGGTCGTGCTCGGCGTCATTGTCGTGTTGGGACTGGCCGCGATCGGCGCGGTGACGTGGTTCATCGCCCGCAACGCCGACGGCTGGGTCGACCGGGGCCGCAAGCAGATGGAGGAGGGCCGCGCCGCTGGCGCCATGCTGGACAGCCGCGGCTGCGTCGATCGCGCAATCGCGGACTACCGCGAGGACACCGGTCCGATCTCGGCGATCGCGCAACGGGTCTGGCTGACCGGCTGCCTGGAAACCGCGACGCCCGAGCGCGCGGTCTGTCCGACGCTCAAAGCCGACACCACGCTCGAAGGCGTCGGCGAACTGCTCGCGGCGCGCGCGGCGTTCTGCGCGCGACATGGCTTGCCGGGCGATCAGGGCTGCCAACAGCTGGCCGAAGCGGTCGAGGCGTTCTGCTTCGATGTCGACACGCCGGAATCCGAATTGCTCGGCGAACCGCAATAAGGCCGTCGCTTCATCGACCATTGCTTCATCAACTACAGCCTCATCAACCACAGCTTCATCGACCGACTCATTCGCGCGCGGTTTCATCGTTTCCATCTGCGTTGCCCGTCTGCCTGCTTACGCCACCATGCCCGAACTGCCCGAGGTCGAAACCACGCGAAGAGGTCTGGCGCCGCATCTGGAAGGACGGCGCGTGCTCGCGGTGACCTTGCGCCGCAAGGATCTGCGCTGGCCGATTCCGAAGGAGATCAAGACCCTGCTGCCGGAGCGCAGGATCGCCGCCGTGCGGCGGCGCGCGAAATATCTGCTGATGGACACCGACGTCGGCTCCGCGATCTGGCATCTGGGCATGTCCGGCAGCATGCGCGTGCTGCCGGCGGACACGCCTTTGCGCGATCACGATCACGTCGATCTTTTGATCGAGGGCAAACATCACGCGCATCCGCGCGTTTTGCGCTTCAACGACCCGCGCCGCTTCGGCTGCCTGCTGTGGCAGGCGCCGGGCGAAACCCACGCGTTGCTGCGCGATCTCGGTCCGGAACCGCTGTCGGAAGATTTCGATGGCGATTATCTGTTCGAGCGCAGTCGCGGTCGCAGTGCGGCGGTGAAGACTTTTCTGATGGATCAGAAGATCGTGGTCGGCGTGGGTAACATCTATGTCGCCGAAGCCCTGTTCGCTGCGGGCATTTCGCCGCTCCGCGAGGCCGGCAAGGTCTCGCGCGGGCGTTATGTCGCCATCGCGGCCGAAGTGCAGCGCATCCTCGCTTACGCCATCGCGCGCGGCGGCACCACCTTGCGTGATTTCCTCAGGCCCGACGGCGAACCGGGTTATTTCGAGCAAGAGCTGTCGGCCTACGGTCGCGGCGGCGAACCCTGCCCGCGTTGCGGACGGGCGCTGAAACAGGCGGTTGTGGCGCAACGCGCCACGGTCTGGTGCGGACACTGCCAACGCTGAGAGCGGTTTCATCGCGGCGGCCGTCTGGGTCGCGGCGGGCAATCGCGGTATAGTCGCGCTTCCTTCGCGGGGGCTGCATGAGCGAAAACGCCAATATCACGCAATGGCTGGATGCCGCTCGCGGCGGCGACCGCGGCGCGTTGGACCGGGTGCTGTCCACGCTGTATCACGAACTGCATGCGATGGCGCGTCGCCAGCTGGCCGGGCAATACGGTCAGACCCTCGACGCCACCGCACTCGTGCACGAAGCCTATTTGAAACTGATCGGCCGCCGCGACGTCCAGTTCGACGACCGCGCGCATTTCTTCGCTTATGCGGCCTCAGCGATGCGTAGCGTGGTGGTGGATTACGCGCGCCAACGTCTGGCGCAGAAACGCGGCGGGGATCTGCATCGGGTCACCGAACTGCCGGACGACGTCGAGGGCGGTCTGCGCCTGGACGAGGATCTGCTCGGCTTGGACACCGCGCTGACCAAGCTGGCTGCGGTCGACGCCAAGCTGGCCCAGGTGGTCGAGCTGCGTTACTTCGCGGGCTTGTCCGAACAGGAAATCGCCGAACTGCTGCAACGTTCCGAACGCAGCATCCGCCGCGACTGGCAGAAGGCGCGGATGTTCCTGCTGGCCTCGCTCGGCGGCGAAGAACAGCCGCGCTGACGCACCCAGGGCGTGTCGCTTGGGGGCGCACGTCGCTATCGCCGCGCCAGCTCGTGCCGTCAGGCCCTGATCCGGGTCGCTCGCCGCCGGACCCGCGACATGCGACCATGATCGCGTCGCAACCTCCGACGACACCCGCACGATGGATGCCGAACGCTGGCAACGCCTTTCGCCGTTGCTCGATGCGCTGATCGATCTCGACGCCGACGCACGCGCGGAACGGTTGGCGGCGCTGCGCGCGGAAGATCCGGCGTTGGCTGCGGAATTGGAGGCGCTGCTGGCGCTCGAAGACGCGCATGGCGACTTCCTCAGCGAGCCCTTGGTGACGCCGCCGCCGATGGCCAAGCCCGACACCCTGATCGGGCCGTACAAACTCGACCGTCTGCTCGGCGAAGGCGGCATGGGCCAGGTCTGGCTGGCGCGACGCGCGGATGGTTTGTATCAACGCCGCGTAGCGTTGAAGTTGCTGCGTCCCGGTCTGGCCGACCCCAATTTGCGTCAACGGTTCACCCGCGAACGGCAGATTCTCGCGCGGCTCGGCCATCCGCATATCGCGCGGCTGCTCGACGCCGGAATCAGCAGCGACAATCAGCCTTATCTGGCGCTGGAGTACGTCGAAGGCGAACCGATCACCGATTGGTGCCGCAGTCACGATCTCGGCATCGACGCCCGGTTGAAATTGTTCCTGCAGGTGTGCGAGGCGGTCAGTCACGCGCACGCCAACCTGATCGTGCACCGCGATCTGAAACCATCGAACATCCTGGTCACGCCTCTGGACGAGGTGCGGCTGCTCGATTTCGGCATCGCCAAGCTGCTCGACAGTCCGGAGCCGGGGCGCGACAACACCCGTACCGAAGTGCGCGCCTTCACCCTGCATTACGCCGCGCCCGAGCAGATCCGCGGCGAACCGGTGACCACCATGACCGACGTGTACTCGCTCGGCGTGGTGCTGTACGAACTGCTCGCGGAAACCAAGCCCTACCGGCTCAAGCGCCAGACCGACGCGGAGTGGGAAGAGGCGATCCTGATCTCCGACCCGCTGAAGCCTTCGGCCACGCTGCTGCGCGAAGCCGACAGCGATCCGTCGCGTACGCCGGCGCTGCGTCGGCGCGCGCGCGAAATCTCCGGCGACCTCGACAATATCGTGCTCAAAGCGTTGTCGAAGCGTCCGGAGCATCGTTATCCGTCCGTCGAAGCGATGAGTCTGGATCTGCATCGCTATCTCGAAGGCAAACCGGTGCTGGCGCGACCGCAGAGCATGGCCTATCGCAGCCGCAAATTCGTGCAGCGCCACCGTTGGGCGCTGGCGATGACGGCGCTGATCGTCGGCGTGCTGACTTCGGCGCTGGTGCTGGTGACCTGGCAGGCGCGGCAGGCGTTGCGCGAAGCCGCGCGCGCGCAGGCGCTGCAGGATTTCGTCACCGGCCTGTTCGAGCAGGCCGGTGGCAATACCAATCCGGGCGAGCCGCTCGACGTGCGCAAACTGCTCGAAGACGGCGAGCAGCGCGGCAATCGCGAGCTAGCGAAGCAGCCATTGACCCGGGCTGAACTGTTGGGCGTGATCGCGCGCCTGCGCATCGGTCTGGGCGATTACCGCGAGGCCGAGCAGTTATTGACCGCGCAACACAGGATCATCTCCGGCCTGGACAAAGTGCCCGAAAGCCTGCGTCTGAGTTCGGCCTCGGATTATGGCCGGACCCTGTTCCTGCTCGACCGCTCCCACGAATGCATCGCGCAGATGCAACCGCTGGAAGGCGAAGCGCGACGCCTGCAGCGGCAATTGCCGGCGCAGGTCGCCGAATTCTATTCGAACCTCGGCCGTTGTCTGCGTGTCGAGCGCAAATCGGACAAGGCGCGACGCCTGTTCCAGCGCTCGCTGGAGGTGCGGCGCAACACTCTCGACGACATCGCCGGCGTAGTCGAAAATCTGGCCGATCTCGCCGGACTCGAAAGCGATAAAGGCAACGCCCAGGCGGCGTTGCGCGGCTACCGTAATGCGTTGGCGCAACTCGAGGCCAGCATGGGCAATCGCCATCCGCTGGCGATCGGGTTGCAACGCAGTGTCTGCGCGCTGGAACGCCATGCGGGGCGTTTGGCGATCGCCGAGCGCGATTGTCACGATGCGCTCACTCTCGCGCTGGAAGTGCGCGGCCCGGAACACCCCGACAGCATCGACGCCAGCCGCCAGCTGGCCGCGATCCATGTCGATCAAGGGCGCTTCCGCGAAGCCGAAATCGCGTTTCGCAACAGCCGCCGCTGGCTGGTCGCCCGGGTCGGCACGCGACACGAGGATGTCGCCCGCGACGACAACAGCCTCGGCGTCATCGCTTGGGAACGCGGCGATATCAGCGGCGCCCTGAAGTCGCTGGATCGCGCATTGACCGCACTGCACAAATCGCCGAATACGCTCTACACCTCGGGCGTGATGTTCAACAAGGCGATGATCCTGCATGAGGCCGGCCGCGACGGCGAAGCCCTGTCGTTGCTGTTGCGGGTACGGCGCATGCGCGAATCGATTCTCCCCAAGAACCACCCGCAGTTCGGCGATACCGCGCGCATGATCGGAGAAGTGCAGGCCGCGCTCGGCCGCGACGCGGCGGCGCGGGAGTCGCTAGTGACCGCGGTGCGCCTCACCCGGGCGGCGAAAGGGTACGGGCCTTCCCATCCGGGCACCCGTCGCGCTGAGCTATCGTTGGCGCGATTCGATCTGCTGCGCGGTGATCCGCCGGCCCCGTCGATTCTGGTGCAGCTGGAGCAATTGACCGGATTGCCGAAAACCGACTCGGAACTGCGCAAGGTGGCCTGGCTCGCAGCGACGACGCTGGCCGCGCATCGCTGCGCCGAGACCGGCGCGGAAGAGCCCATTGTGACCGCAGCGCGAGAGCAACTGGAGACGCTCGCCGCGGACATCGCCCAAGCCATGCCGGAAGGCGGGCAGACCACGCGCGAATTCGAGCGCTTGCGCGCCGGCTGCCGTTGAGCGACGCACGACGGGTCGGTCGAAATGCGTTGTTGATCCAGAGGCGCGGGGTTTGCATCGCCGGAGCACTAACCGGGCCAGGGATGGCCCGTTGGCGACCGGCGGATGCGGATGCGGATGCGAATGCGGATGCCGGTTACGGTTGCAGTCGCGGTCGCGGTCTCTCCGAATCTTCGCTGCGTTCGGCGTTCAGCCCAATGGCAACGGTTGTTGCAGGGGTTCGATCCGGCCTTCGCCACGCATCACTTTCTTGAATTCGGCGCGACTGACCGAAACGTAACGTTCGTTCCCGCCGATCTCCACCTGCGGGCCATCCTGGACGGCATGCCCGTTGTCGTCGACGCGCACCGTCATCGTCGCTTTTTTGCCGCTGTGGCAGATGGTCTTGATCTCGGTGAGTTCGTCGGCCCAGGCCAGCAGATACTGGCTGCCCTCGAACAGTTCGCCGCGAAAATCGGTGCGCAAGCCGTAACACAACACCGGGATCCGCAGGATGTCGACGATCTCGCTCAACTGCCAGACCTGGGCCTTGCTCAGGAACTGCGATTCGTCGACCAGCACGCAATCGAGTTTGCCATGCGCGGCGATATCCTCGCGCGTCATCCGCAACAGATCGTCGTCGCGTTCGAACGCCATGCCTTCGGCGCTGAGCCCGATCCGCGAAGCGAGCGTACCGGAGCCGGCGCGATGATCGAGTTTCGGGATATACAGCAGAACCCGCATCCCGCGCTCGCGGTAGTTGTGCGCGGACTGCAGCAGGGTCGTGGTCTTCCCGGCGTTCATCGCCGAGTAGTAGAAATAGAGCTTGGCCATGCCGGCAAGTTTACCGATTCGGCCAGCGCGTCGGTGCGATGGCCGAATCGACGACACGCACCCCGGGGATGACCGCGGCCCGACGTCGCGCTCAGGGCTTGGGCGTCTGCGCGGGTTGCCGTGAGGTCTCTTCGATCTCGCCCACGGTCACGGTCGCGTTCTTCCAGACGAAATCCTCGAATTCCCAGTATTTCTTCGGATCGGTGCGCGCCTGATCGTACATCGTGTCGAGATTCGCGCCGCCGATCGACCCGAACAACTGACGGTCCGGACCGATGGTCGAGACGTACAGCCGGTTGAAGAATCCGGTATGCGAACCGGTGATCTTGCGCTTGCCTTGGGCAAGCGCGGTCTGAAAGCGCTTCTTGGCTTTCGGATCGCCGAACTCGGCGTACATCTTCTTACCGCGGCTGACCGCTTCGGCCTGTTGCTGCGGGGTAAGTTCGCCCCACATCTTCTCGCGGATCGCCAGGAACTGCGGATAGCCGCGTTCGGCGGCGAGATCGGCCCAGATATAGCCTTCGACGCGGTCCGCGCGCATGCCCACGCCGTGCCAGTACAACAGGCTGAGCCGGTGCTGCGAATACTTGTCGGCGTAGCGCGCGGCGTTGCGGAACATCTTGGCGGCATGGGCCCAGTCGCCATTGGCGGCGGATTTGGCCGCGTACAGACGGAACAATTCGTTGGGATGGTTGGCCGCCATTTTGATCAGCGCATCGTAGTCGTCGACGCTCCTTTGATCGGTGTCGACCGCGACGGCGGCGGCGCCGGACGGCATTCCGCTCGCCGGCATGTCCGCAGTCTGCGCGCCCGCATTGACGGCGAGCAGGCAGGCCGCGGACACCAGGATGGCAAGCCTCGGTAACAGCCGGAAGCGACCGCTGTTCAGGAGGGTGGCGTTGAGGGGGCGGACGTTCATCGAATACTCCTGTCGTTCTGCTTGCGGTGCGCGACCACTGTCGTGGGGCGCCATGGCGCGGTTTCGAAGGATCAAAGTCAGCGGATCAAGGGCGCTGAATCGGTGTTCAAGGCTGCGTCGCGCCGCCGTTCCCGTCGGCGGCAGGCGCCTCCGGAACAGGCGCGTCGATTTCCGGCGCGGTGCGCGGAATCCGCGAAGCCTTGTTCGGCGGTTTGCGTTCGGTTTCCTCGATCTCGCCGATGGTCACCTTGCCGATCCGCGGCTTCATCCAGAGCTTGTCCTGCCAGGCCCAGTATTTTTTCGCGTTCCAATAGCGCTCGTCGTAGAACTTCGAACCATCGATGGCGTATGCGCCGGACGGCGTCGGGATCTCGATCTGCACACCGCGATTGAAGCCGGTGCGGCTGCCGACCATTTCGCGCCGGCCGATGCGCAACTGATGCTCGTAGCGCGGCTTGGCCGCAGCGTCGCCGAAGCGGGCGTAGATGGCCTGGCCCTCGACGATCGCGCGTTCGCGCTCTTGCGGGCTCAACGCTTTCCAGTAACGCTCGCGCAATCCGAGAAAGCCCATATAGCCGCGCTCAGCCGCCAGATCCATCCATATATAGGCGAGCACCGGATCGCGCGGCGCGCCTTCGCCGTTCCAATACATTTCCGCGACCATCCCCTGCGAAGGCTTGTCGGCGAAGAAGCTGGCGCGACGGAAATGGCGCAAGGCGTCATCGAAACGCTTCTCTTTGTAGGCCTGCAGCCCAAGCAGGCGGAATTTCATGTCCTGATGATGTTCGAGAAACCCGGCGGTCATCAGCAATGGATTCTCGGTCGGCTCCGGCGGCATGTCGGCCGCAACAGCAGGCAACCCGACGGCGAGCAACAGAACCATTCGCAGCGCGATGGACAAGCCCGCGCGCCGCCTTTGCGTTTGCGATGGCGCGTGCGGTCCCTGCGTGAACCCGAAGGCGGTTTTGCTCCACGGGCGCGTCCTGGCACGGTTCATCGCTGTCGCGGCTCCTGTCAACGGGTTGGTCGGCTGCTTCTGACGCACAAATTACCCGATTGGTTCCATCGACACAGGTAAACTGATGTCCTACATGCCATCGGTCATGCCGTTGCTCTCGTCCTGATTCCGAAACGATGCAAAGTCTCAACCCTCCCCAACGCGAAGCCGTCCTGCACGCCGAAGGCCCATTGCTGGTGCTCGCCGGCGCCGGCAGCGGCAAGACCCGGGTGATCGTCGAGAAGATCGCGCATCTGATCCAGTCGGGACGTTATCCGGCCAAACGCATCGCCGCGATCACCTTCACCAACAAAGCGGCGCGCGAGATGCGCGAACGCGTCGGCCGCCGGATCAAGGGCGACGCCGCCGACGGGCTGACCCTCTGCACGTTCCATGCGCTGGGGTTGAAACTGTTGCAGACCGAACATGCCAGGAGCGGGCTCAAACGCGGTTTTTCGGTGTTCGACAGCGACGATGCGCTGGCGCAGCTGAAAGACCTGATGCCCGGCGCCAAACCGGACGCGTTGCAGGCGACGCAGGGGCTGATCTCGCGGGCGAAGAACGCGGGACTGGATCCGGAGCAGGCGCAAGCGCTGGCGCAAAGCCCGCGTGAGCGCGAAGCAGCGGCGCTCTACGCCAGATATCAGCAACGGTTGTCCGCATTCAATGCGGTCGACTTCGACGATCTGATCCGGTTGCCGGTGGCTCTGCTCGAACGCGATACCGACTGCGCGATGGGCTGGCGCGAACGTATCGGCTACCTGCTGGTCGACGAGTGTCAGGACACCAACGACGCGCAATACCGGCTGCTCAAATGCCTGGCCGGCGAGAAAGGTCATTTCACCTGCGTCGGCGACGACGACCAGAGCATCTATGCCTGGCGCGGCGCGAATCCGGAAAACCTCGCGCAACTGGCCAAGGACTACCCGGCGCTGCGCATCGTCAAACTGGAACAGAACTATCGCTGCAGCAACCGCGTGTTGCGCGCGGCCAACGCGCTGATCGCCAACAACCCGCACCTGCACCCGAAGAAGCTGTGGAGCGATGCGGCCGACGGCGAGCCGATCCGCGTGTTCGAGTGCCGCGACAACGAGCACGAAGCCGAGCGCATCGCGTCGGAAATCGCCTTTCTCGCGCACAAGCACAAGGCGGCCTGGGGCGACTTCGCGATCCTGATCCGCGGCAACCACCAGTCGCGCGCGCTGGAAAAGGCGCTGCAGCTGCAGCGCATTCCCTACCACCTGTCCGGCGGCACCGCGTTCCTGGAGCGCGCCGAGGTGAAGGACGCGCTGGCCTGGCTGCGCCTCATCGCCAACCCGGACGACGACACCGCCTTCCTGCGCGCGGTGGCCGCGCCGCGCCGCGAGATCGGCGCGACCACGCTGGCGCGCCTGGGCGAACTGGCCAACGGCCTGCATCTGGGGCTGGCGCGAGCGGCTTCGCGCGAGGACGTGCTCGGCCAGCTCGCGCCGCGCGCGGCGCGGGCGCTGGACGGCTTCATGCAGTGCGTGGCGGGCCTGCGCCGCGCCGCACAGGCCCTTGCGCCCGGCGACCTGTGCCGGCGACTGGTCGAAGAAAGCGGCCAGCTCGCCGCGATCCGCGCCGAGTGCAAGGACGACGCGCTGTTCGACCGCCGCCGCGGCAACGTCGAGGAGCTGGCGCAGTGGTTCGACGCGGCGGGCCGTGGCGGTGCGGGGGAGCTGGTGGCCCAGCTCGCGCTGCTCACCGCTTCCGACCGCGACGAGCCGGGCAACGCGGTGCGCGTGATGACCCTGCACGCCTCCAAGGGGCTGGAGTTCGATTTCGTCTTCATCGCCGGCGTGGAAGAAGGGCTGCTGCCGCACGAATCCTCGATCGAGGAAGGGCGGATCGAGGAGGAGCGCCGCCTGATGTACGTCGGCATCACCCGCGCCAAGCGCCTCTTGCACCTGAGCTACCCGCGCCACGCGCGCCGCTTCGGCGAGCTGCAGCGCGTGGTTCCGAGCCGCTTCCTTGGAGAAATTCCTGCTTCCGAACTGCACATCGTGGGACGTGACTCCGGACAGGACGCCGAACGCACCGCAGAGCACGCGGGCGCGGCGATCGCGCGACTGCAGGCGCTGTTTTCCAAGTGATTGCGAGGGGTGAGGCAATGCGCCGGCCCGGGCCGGCTACACTTGCCCCACCACACTTGTCGAGCGATGACCGATGAATCTCCTGCGCGCGGGCCTCGCGGCCCTGACCTTCGTTGCACTTGCCGCTTGCACCACGGCGCCCAGTCGCCCGCAGGCTGCGGCTCCGGCAGTTTCCGCGGACCAGACCACGCCGCCTGCGCACGACAACCTCAATGCCACGCTGTGGATGCAGTCCGCAGCCGAATACAAGGCCACGGTACGCGGCATCTACGCCGCGGCGCGGCACTCGCTTGACCGCGCGCTGGACGATCCGAACTGGAACGCGCTGCCGGCCGGCGAGTTCCAGACCGGCTTCGAGGCCAAGCCGCCGGCGATCGTGGTCGATGCCGACGAGACCATGATCGACAACAGCGCCTTCCAGGCGCGTGCCGTGATCGAAGATGCCGGCTACAGCCGCGAACGCTGGCTGGAATGGGTCAATGCGCGCAAGGCGGCGGCGCTGCCGGGCGCCGTCGAATTCGCCGACTATGTGCATCGGCGCGGCGTGACCATCTTCTTCATCACCAACCGCGATGCGCCCGACGAGGTCGAGGCCACGGTGGACAACCTGCGCCAGCTCGGCTTTCCGATCGCCGCCGACGGCAGCAACGTGCTGCTGCGCGGCGATGCGCGCGCGCCGGACCGCGACAAGGGCGCGCGCCGCCGCCTGATCGACCGCAGCTACCGCGTGCTGCTGCTGCTGGGCGACAACCTGTCCGACTTCCTGGACGGAGCAAATGCCGATGTGGCCACGCGCGAGCGATTGATGGCCCCTTATGAAAAGTGGTGGGGTGAGCGTTGGTTCATGTTGCCCAATCCCAGCTACGGTTCCTGGCCCAATGCCGTGCTGCGCGGCTGCGCCAAGGACACAAACCCGCGCGCCTGCCTGCATTCGGCGCTGCATTACAAGTATTGATTAGAATAAAAACAATGACATGCAAGATCACTTGCATGTATCGCATTAGCTTGCTAGCCTAAGTGCCATGTAGTCATGCCGCAGAAGACGGCGATTACCATAGCGCCCACAACCACAAGATCCGATCCGGCAGGATGCTGGAACTCCAGGGAAGCCCGAGGGCTTCCCTTGTTTTTTTCCGGCGCGGGTTTCGGCATCATGGGCCGCTCGCCACTTTTCCCCCGACAACCCTGGAGTCTGCGATGAAACGAGTTGCACTGCTGGCTGGCGCCGGCCTGCTTTCCCTTGGTCTGGTGGCGTGTGGAGGCAAGGACGCCGGCGAGCCGATGTCCGAAGCCAAGGTCGCGCAGCAGACCGCCGACCCGGCGCGCGCTTTCGAAGCGGTGGCCGGCAGGCTCAAGGAAAACGACATCCTGGGTGCCGTGCAGCTCATGGTGCCCGCCGAGCGCATGGGTGAACTGCGCGCGGAATGGAAGAAGAAGATGGGCGATGAGGTACCGAGCGAAGAGGATCGCGCCGAGTTCGCCGCCATGATGACCAAGCTGACCGCGTCGGACGCCGAGCAGGTGCTGTATGCCGAGCTGGAGCCGGCGCTGGTCAAGTTCGAATCCGAGATGGCAGCGCAGATGCCGATGATGATCGGCATGGGTCAGGGCTTCCTGATGCAGGGCATCCAGGCCAACACCGAGATGACCGAAGCGCAGAAGAAGCAGAGCGTCGATATGGTGAATG
>SSGN01000183.1 GCA_008016945.1 Flavobacteriales bacterium | reverse complement strand
CGCCCCGCCCCCGCCCCGGCACCAGCACCCAAGGCTACCCCCCCCGCCGCGCCTGTGAAGAAGCGTCCGGCGAAGGAACGGGTGATGATGGAGTTCTACCTGAACAGTAGTCCGAACGCCTTGTACGACCTGCTGAGCACACCCAGTGGATTCAGCGAATGGTACTGCCAGGATGTGGATGTGCGTGGAGATCAGTACACCTTCATCTGGGACGGTGAACGTGAGGCCACTACGATGATCGGCCGCAAATTGGGCGAAGTGATCCGATTCCGGCGCAACGACGACGACGACCCGGAGGCATTCTTCGAATTCCGGGTACGGATCGATGCCATGACCAACGAGGTGTGTCTGGTGGTGACCGATCACGCTTGGCCGGACGAGGTGGAGGAAACACGCAACCTCTGGACCTCGCAGATCGAAACCTTGAGCCGGGTGCTCGGCGCCTGATCCAGGATACGGAACTTTGCGGCATCCGCCCCTCCGGGATGAGACGTCTGCACCGCATGATCATACGGGCCTTCGCCGGGCCATTGTTCATCACGTTCGTGATCGTGTTGTTCATCTTGGTGATGCAATTCCTCTGGAAGTATGTGGACGACCTGATGGGCAAGGGCCTGGAGTGGTACGTGCTCTTGGAACTGATGACCTATGCCACCGCGAGTTTCGTTCCTCTGGCGCTCCCCCTGGCCATCCTGCTATCGAGCATCATGACCCTGGGTGGCCTGGGAGAGAACAGTGAACTGGTACCCATGCGATCCGCGGGCATGGGGCTGTTCAGGATAATACTTCCCTTGGTGGTCTTCGTTTCTGGCCTGTCGCTGGCCTCGTACTTCTTCAGCAACAACGTACTGCCCGTGGCCAACCTGCGCTTCCATTCCTTGCTCTGGGACGTGACACGCAAGAAGCCCACCATGAACCTGCTTCCGGGCATCTTCTACAACGGCATCGAGGGCTTCAGCATCAGGGCCATGGACAAGGATGCGAACACGGGCACCTTGCACGATGTATTGATCTACGACCATCGTGCTCAATTCCAAGGCAACCGCACGGTGGTGCGGGCCCGCACGGGCACCATGCAGCGCAGCACGGACGGCCACTACCTGCTGTTGCACCTGCAGGACGGCCACTTCTACGATGAGCATTCGGCAACTGGGAACCGCGGGCAATACCCCATGATGCGCGGCACCTTCGCGGATGACGAGATACGGCTCGACCTCTCCGGGCTGGGGTTGGACCGAACGGACAAGGACCTGTTCAAAGCACACTACAAAATGATGTCGTCGGGCCAGCTCCAAGCGGTGGAGGACAGCCTGCGGAAACAATATCAAGAACGCTTGGAGGAACAGCGGAAATACCTCGCCAACAGCCTTGCGATCACCCGACCGGAGAAAAGCCTGCCCACCTGGACGGCTCCGGGCGAGCGCATGGATCCCGAGCCCCGGATGGATCCGATCCAACGGGCCAACCTCTTCGATGTGGCCATGAACATGGTGCGCAATAACCTGTCGGCCATTGAGCGGTACGATTCCGAGCGCCAAGGCCGGGAAGAACAGCTGGCACGATTCCAGTTGGAATGGCACCGGAAGCGCATGCTCGCCGTGGCCTGTCTGGTGTTCTTCTTCATCGGCGCACCATTGGGGGCCATCATCCGCAAGGGTGGGATGGGCCTTCCGGTGGTGTTCGCCATCATCTTCTTCCTGATCTTCCACATCGTCTCCTTCTCCACGGAGAAGCTCGTGATCTCCGGAGCGTTCCCGGCGTGGCCGGGCATGTGGATCAGCACCATGGTCCTGATCCCCATGGCCGCACTGCTCACTTGGAAAGCCTCCACGGACAGCCCCCTCTTCGACGCCGATGCGTATTATCGCGGCTGGGAGCGGTTCCGTTCCTTGTTCCGTCGCGATCATGCGCATTCTTCAGCTGTGTAACAAGCCGCCCTACCCGCCCATCGATGGGGGGAGTAAGGCGATGCATAACCTGACCCGTGGCCTGCTCGACGCCGGACATGAGGTGAAGGTGTTGTGCATCAGCACCCCGAAGAACAGCCTGGATCTCGAACAGATACCGGCGGACCATCGCCAGCGGACCGGGATCGAAGGAGTGTTCGTGGACACGAGCGTGAACGTGGTGGACGCCTTCACCGACCTGTTGACCGCGGACAACTACAACATCAGCCGGTTCTTCTCCCCCGACGTGGACATCCGGTTGATCCGGCTCCTTTCCGAGAGCTCCTTTGATCTGGTCCAGTTGGAGAGCCTGTTCATGACCCCGTACATCGCCACGATCAGACGGTACTCCAAGGCTCCGATCGTACTGCGTTCACACAACCTGGAACACGTGATCCAAGGTCGACTGGCGATCGGCGAGAAGAACATCCTGAAGCGTCCGTACCGGAAATTCCTGGCCAAGCAACTCCAGGATTATGAGATGGCCGTGTTGGACCGTGTGGATGCGGTAGTGGCCATCAGTCCATCGGATGCGGCGCATTTCGCCGACCACGGTACCCGAACGCCCATCGTCACCGTGCCCTTCGCACTGGACCCTTCCGAGTACGAAGTGGAGGAGCAGCCCCGAGGTGGTAAGATCACCTTCTTCCACTTAGGGAGCATGGATTGGCTACCGAACGAGGAAGGCGTACATTGGTTATTGGACGAAGTGTGGCCCAAAGTATTGGCCCAGCGCCCCCACGCTCGCCTTGATCTGGCGGGCAACAAAATGCCCGAGAACCTCCTGCGGAAAGAAGTGCCCGGCGTACGGATCCGAGGCCGGGTGAAAAGCGCACAAACGTTCATGCGGGACCGCCAGGTGATGGTGGTTCCCTTATTCTCCGCCGGTGGCATGCGGGTTAAGATCATCGAAGGCATGGCCATGGGCAAGCCGGTGATCTCCACGCCCATCGGCGCCGAAGGCATCGAATACACGGAGGGGCTGAACATCCTCCTGGGGCAGAGCGCCACGGAATTCGCCAAGCACATCATCGCACTGGACGAAGCGCCGGACTACATGCGCATGTTGGGGCAGGAGGCCCGCAGCCTGATCGAGTCCCGGTACTCCATCCGGAACACCGTACAAGACCTGCTGGACCTGTACCAACGGTTAGTGAAGGCATGAAGTTGTTGGTGCTCCTTTCCCGTGTGCCGTACCCTCTGGAGAAGGGAGATAAGCTAAGGGCATACCACCTGGTGACCCGGCTGGCGCGCAAGCACGAGATCATCCTGTGCTGCCTGAGCGACGGTCCCACACCTGCCGAACATGTGGCCCATCTGCGGGCGTTCTGTTCGCACATCGAAGTGGTACGGGTCCCTCGCTGGCGGATCGTGCTGAAATTGGGTGCCGCGCTCTTCTCGCGCCTCCCGTTCCAAGTCGCCTATTTCAACCATGCATCGGCACAACGCGCGGTGGACCGGCTGATCCGTGACCATGCACCGGACCATGTGCTCTGCCAATTGGTGCGGACCACGGAGCTGGTGCGCAACCACCCCACCCTTCCGAAGACCCTGGACTACATGGACACGCTGTCCAAAGGCATGGAACGGCGGACCCGCAATGCCCCTTTGTACCTGCGGCCGATCCTTCAAGCGGAAACGCGTCGCCTGATCCGTTACGAGAACCTGATGTTCGACCTGTTCGACGCTTCGGTGATCATCAGTGCACAGGACCGTGAATACCTGTATCACCCCTTGCGCGACCAGGTGAAAGTGATCCCCAACGGCGTGGATACGGAGCATTTCTCGCCCCAGGAGAACGAGAAGAAATACGACCTGGTGTTCACCGGGAACATGAACTATCCGCCGAACATCGACAGCGTCATATACCTGGTGCACAAGGTATTGCCGTTGGTGTACGCGCAGCGCCCGGCGACCACCCTACTGATCTCCGGGGTGGACCCAAGCGCAGAAGTGAGAGACCTGGCCCGACGAGACCCACGGATCGTGGTGAGCGGCTGGGTGAAGGACATCCGCAACTCGTACGCCTCGGCGCGGATCTTCGTGGCCCCCATGCAGATCGGTACCGGCCTGCAGAACAAACTCCTCGAGGCCATGGCCATGCGGATCCCCTGCGTGACCAGTGCCCTGGCCAACAACGCTGTGCAGGCCGCTCCTGGTCGCAGCATCCTGCTTGGGCGAACACCGCAGGAATACGCCACGCACATCCTGCGGCTTCTGGATGACCACACCGAACGTGAGCGCCTGGCCGAAGAAGGCTTCCGGTTCGTGCGGAACCAGTTCAATTGGGACCACAGCGCGAATGACCTGGAACGTTTGCTGACACTGGCGACCACGGCCCGGGTCGCCGCGCCGTAACTTCGCGGCCCATCCGGTGAACCATGGAAAAGGGACTTGACCGTATCGAGGACGCGATCGCAGCCATCCGGGAAGGCGAAGTGGTGATCGTGGTGGATGATGAGGATCGGGAGAATGAAGGCGACTTCCTCACCGCAGCCCGGAACGCGACCCCTGAGGTGATCAACTTCATGGCCAAGCATGGGCGTGGGTTGATCTGCGCTCCCCTCACCGAAGCACGTTGCGAGGAATTGGGGCTGGACCTGATGGTGCGCGACAACACGGCGTTGCACGAAACCCCCTTCACCGTGAGCGTGGACGTGAAAGGGCGGGGCACCACCACCGGCATCAGCGCGGCGGACCGGTCGCAGACCATGCTGGCCCTGATCGACCCCTCCACCCGAGGCGAAGACCTGGCCCGCCCCGGCCACATCTTCCCGCTGAAGGCGCAGAACGGGGGGGTGCTCCGCCGCACAGGGCATACCGAGGCAGCGGTGGACCTTGCCCGTCTGGCGGGCTTCGAGCCGGCCGGAGTGATCGTGGAGATCCTGAACGACGATGGCTCCATGGCCCGGCTGCCCGAATTGCGGGAGATCGCCCGGCGGTTCAACCTCAAGCTGATCAGCATCGAGGACCTGGTGGCCTACCGCATGCGCACCGAACGGTTAGTGGAGCGCGAGGTGGAAGTACAGCTTCCCACGGACCATGGCGATTTCCGGCTGATCGCCTTCCGGCAGCATACTTCCGGCGAAGAGCACCTGGCCTTGGTGAAAGGGACATGGACCCCGGAGGATCCCGTACTGGTGCGGGTGCATTCCTCCTGTGTAACGGGCGACATCTTCGGATCGTGCCGTTGCGATTGTGGCCCCCAGTTGCACCATGCCATGGAACTGGTGGAGCGAGAAGGCCGTGGAGTGATCCTGTACATGCAGCAAGAAGGCCGGGGGATCGGGCTATTGAACAAGTTGAAAGCGTACAAGCTCCAAGAACAAGGGGCCGATACGGTAGAGGCCAACCTGATGCTCGGCTTCGACATGGACTCCCGCGATTACGGTGTTGGGGCCCAGATCCTGCATGACCTTGGCGTGCGCAAGATGCGGCTGCTCACCAACAACCCGCGAAAGCGCACCGGGCTCGTGGGCTATGGGCTGGAGATCGTGGAGAACCTGCCGATCGAGATCCCGGCGAACGCACACAACCGGAAATACCTGTTGACCAAGAAGCGCAAACTGGGTCACCACCTGGGCTTGGACGAAGCCTGATCAATCGAACTTACGGTCCTTGGCCGGTGACCTGAAGTTGTTCAGGATCTTCTGCCAGAACTCTTCCAAGGTGGCGAACTCTTCGCGGTAGGCCACGCCGGCCCCTTGCGTGGTGGGGGCTTGGTCGGAACGGTTCAAGTTGCGGTCGTTGCTCACGCTGAAGGCCTTGGCCCTCAAGCGGCCCTCCGGCGTCAAGAGGTACTCCAGCTGGAAATCGCCGATCAGGCCACCGTTGTTGGAGGTTGACTGCGCCCCATAGCTCACCCCCACGTTGGTGCTCAGCAGCAGCCGTTCGTTGAACAGCTGGGTGGACATGGCCACCTCCAGTTCATCCTGCGTGATGTTGTTGCCCGGCCGATAGTTCACACCCAGGTCGAAATCGTCGCTGAGCTTGGACAACCAGTTGCTCACCTGGTTGCTGAGCAGCTCGCTACCGGTGGTGCCGACCACGTTTCCGCCAGCGCTTGGGGAACCGCTGCCCGCCATGCTTTGTGGCTGCACGAACCGGTTCAGGACGATCAGCGAGAACACCTGGCGGTTGCGCTCTTGTTCGGTGCTGAGCACGCTTTGGACCTGAGTACGGATGTTATCGTCCACGGAAGGCATACGAACGTCGAATTCGATCTCGGGGTTCATCAGGTTATCGCGCAGGCGCATCACCACATCCACCGGCACGCGTTTCTTATAGGCATCGTTCTTCTCGAACATGATGTCGTAAAGCGATGCACGCACCCGATACTGGGCCTGAAGATCCAGCTGGGCATCGAGCGGATCGCCATACCAGGTGATGCTCCCCCCGGGAGCCACGTCGAACTTCTTATTCACCACATTCCTCAGGGTGAACAGGTAATCCCCTTCGGTCACTTCCACCCTACCCCGCATGGCGAACTGGCCGGTCTGGCTCACGGACATCTCCAGGTCGCCACGGCCACGGCCCGCCATGATGTCGCCGATGGTGGGATCGAAGATCAGTTCGAAGCGCGCGTCGGGTGTCACTGCTGCCTTGATGTTCAGGGTGATCCCGGTGAGGTCGATCAACGGCTCCTCGTTCTCCATGGAGTCGGCGGAGAGGAACCGTACGAACCCTACATCGGCCACTTCCACGCTGCCTCCCACGGGGAAATGGATATCGGTGCCGGGGGCGGTGGCGGCATCCACGGTGATCTCCAACGCTCCAGCGCTCCCGCTCACTTCCACGTCGCCCGTGGCGTAGGCCTGTCCATAGTAGAGGGCGTTGTCCTTCTCGGTGGTGTTCAGCACCATCAGGTTGGTCACGGTGCCCCAGACGTTGAAGTTCCAATCGCGCAGGCCGTTGTGCAGAATGGTGCCGCCGACCTTTCCGGTATTCCCCAATTCATCGCGTACGGTGACCAGGTCCAACGCGAACATATCCGGGGCGATCCTCACTTCGTTGGAGAACCGGTAAAGGGTGTTGAGGTAGTCGATCCGCAGGCCGGCATCCTTCAGGTCCACCACCCCGTTCACCAAGGGATGTCCCAGCGTACCGCTAACAGCCACCGTGCCGGTCACCAGACCTTGGATATCGCTGATCCCCTCCGGCAGATAAGGGTCGATGAAGGTGAGGTCGAACTGATCGAACACCAGGTCCAGATCGAGCTTGTTGTTGTTCTTGGGTTCCATACGGCCGATGAAATCCAAGGCTTTCAGGTGTCCACGGGTCAGTTCGCCATTGAGGTCCACAGAACCTGTTCCTTCGGCCCAGTCAGCCTGGAAGCGGATGTTGCCTACGGGTTTATCCTCCACCCGCACACTATCGGCCTCGAGCGCGCTAGAGAGGAACGGGGTTCCATAGACATCGAAGAGTTTTCCATGGCCACTGATGGCACCGGTGATGGAAGGGCCTTGGAACAATGGGGCGAGGTTGGCCAGATCCACGTGGTCCAAGGCGAAATCGATGGGCTTGGCACGGTCGCGGGAAAGGGTACCATCCACGGCCAGGCGCTGCACCCCGTTCAGCAGGACCAAGGAGTCGATGGTGATCTCGCTTGAATCGATGGCGAAGTATGCGCTTTTCGGATTGATCCAGTCTCCCCTTCCGAAATGGAGGGTGGATGGAAGCAGTTCCAGATCCATCTTACGCAGACCCCGCACCTGCCCCCGGAGATCGAGGTTGCCATGGGTCCCATTGCTCGACCCAAGCCATCCGCAATTGAGTTCGACCTCGTCCTGATAGGCGATACCCCGCACCTCACCCGAGGAGAACCAGATGCTATCCTTGTACACCTGCCGGGTGCTGCGCGCCGAGAAGGCAAGCACATCCAAGGTCTTTTCGGTGATCAATTCCAAGGAATCGACACGCACGGTCCCATAGGTCAGCCAAGGGATGTTCGCACTCAGACCGATATCGAAGGCTCGGCTGTCCATGCCCCCCTTGATCACCGCGCCAGGTGCAACGCGCAGTTGCGGCACGAAAAGCTTCAACACCGCTTCGGCGTTGCCGGTGACCACGGTGAAGTCGAATTGCTGCGTGGCCTGATGATAGTCCACCTCGTTGCCCAACGCCGGGAAAACGCTATAGACCGTATTGGTGATGAGTTCTGGCAGGTAGGTCGGCTGGAAGGCTCCTTCCACCCTGGCCTTGGCGAAATCGGCGTTCAGCTCCACGATGTTCACACCGCTCTCACGTCCGCTCCGCAGGATCACATCGCCCAGTTCATGATCCTCGGCTCCAACACAGTACGAGATATCCCGCGCGACCAGCGAGCCGAGCAGGCTATCGGGCGAGAAACGACCCGCCGCGCGGATGTCCATCTTGAGGGAGTTGTAGCCCGGGCTCTCCACGAAACCGAGCGCGCGCAGGTCCATGTGTTCCAACTCGGCCGTGAAATCCACTTGTGGCCATCGTCCACGGAGGTCCGCCAGGCCTTTGAAATGGAGTTTGAGGTTCTCGTCCGTAGTGGTCAGCTCACCATTGAAGAGGTTCCGTTCGAGCCTTCCGTTGGTGGTGATCCCGGTGATGGTGCGCCCATTGATGGTCAGCAAGGGGCAGGTTCCCTCCAGATCGGCACGCAGGTCGTTGAACGAACGTCCCTTGGCGTTCAGGCGCAGGTTAACGGCGATGGGCCCCAAGGTGGAGCTTCCGGCAAGGGGCCCAAGGTCGAAGCCCGATGTCACCACCCGGCCAGCGATGGAGAAGATATTGCTGATCGTATCGCGCTCATAGCTGACATCGGTATTGACGGTGCCCAAGCGGGTTATGGTGCGGCCATAGGCGGTGAATGCCCGCAGGAACCCCGTGAAGTTGCCTCTGAAATCGATATCGCCCAACTGTTCGACCTCGCTGGGCGGATCCAGGTACTGGCCACTGGTGAAGGGCGGTAGCGGGATACGTGCCAGATCCGATGGGCCGGTTCGCAGCTGGTCGATATCGAACACCATGAAGGTGTTGGCGATATCGGGTAGCCCACTGAGCTCACCGTTGCCCGAGAAGTGGGAAGCTTCGCCGAAGTCGATGTGCATGTTCCGCCCCTTCAGCTCGGCCACGGTGCCTCGGACCTGCCCGCTCAGGTGGAGCGGGTAGCTGATGCCCTCGAGCTGGGGCGCGAACAGGGCGATATCCGCGAGGTCCACCAACGCGGTGTCCAGGTCGGCGCGGATCACCACCTGGTTGTTGAAGTCGTTGTAATCCGCCCATGACCGGGAGAGGAAATCGAGGGTTCCCTGGGCCGAGGAGCGTTGGGTGCGCAGATGCAGGTCGGTGATGTGGATACCCTGTCCACTTACGGTGGTGTTCCCACGGAGCTCATCGACCACCAAGCCACCGTGTTCCACCAATTGGAACCTATGGAGCTCCGCCATGATGGAGTCGCCGATCACCTGCAGGCTGCGACCAGCGATGTGCGCATGGCTCACGTCCACATGCCCCAGGTCCACTCCGAACGGGATACGCTCGGTGTTCTCATCATGGTAGGAGAAATGTAGTTCGGCGATGTTGAACCGTTTGCAGCGGAACGTCCAGTCCTCCCCGGTGCTGGTGGAGTCACCGGGACCGAGCCGATCCAGAAGCAAGGTGAGGTTGCTCTTCACCTGGCCGTGCGGTGTTCGAAGCGCGAACCGGCCGTGCTCCAACTCCACCAGGCCCAGCGAGGCCACCCGTTTCCCCGTATTCACCCGCAGGGACTTCAGGCGCAGGGTTCCTGCGGAGATCAACGTATCGCCATCCAGGTCGGCGAGGAAGAGATCCTTGAACACCAGGTGGCCACGAAGGGAAATGGAAACATGACCGATGCGCACGTCCGCCCCCAGCTCCTCGGAGGCCTTTTCGCTGAGCCAGCCCACCACCCGGGTCTGCACGGGTGCCCAAAGCAGCAATAGCCCAAGGAGGGCGAACACCACGGCCAGCACCGCCACCACACCCCCCACCGTACGAAGCAGTCGGCGGAACCAACGGTATTTCTCTCGTGCGACCAGGAGGACCTTAGTTTTGCCCACTTGATCTGCAAGGATCGGGCCTAAGCGCCCAAATTTAGCCCGATGGCCAAACCCGTGTTCGTACTCGGTATTGAAAGTTCCTGCGACGAAACGGCGGCCGCCGTGCTGGAGAATGGCATGCTTCGATCCAACGTGGTGGCGAGCCAGGAGGTGCATGCCCGCTGGGGCGGCGTGGTGCCCGAGCTGGCGAGCCGCGCCCACCAGGAGCAGATCGTGCCGGTGGTGGATGCGGCGCTGCGCGAAGCCGGGATCACCCGGGGGGAGCTCTCGGCCATCGCCTTCACCAAGGGGCCTGGACTGATCGGAGCCCTGCTCGTGGGCACCTGTTTCGCACGCTCCATGGCCCAAGCCCTGGGGATCCCCTTGTTGGGCGTGGACCACATGCAGGCACATATCCTGGCCCATTTCATCCGCGATGGTTCCGATCGCCCGGTGCCCGCATTCCCATTCCTGAACCTCACGGTGAGCGGTGGACACACGCTTCTGGTCTTGGTGCGCGACCACTTGGACATGGAGGTGCTGGGCAGTACGGTGGACGATGCGGCGGGCGAAGCGTTCGATAAGGGCGCGAAGGTGCTGGGCCTACCCTACCCCGGCGGGCCCTTGATCGACCGACATGCCGTGGGTGGCGATCCCCGCAAATTCCGCCTGCCCATGCCACAGGTCCCGGGATCGGACTTCAGCTTCAGTGGGATCAAGACCGCATTCAACGGTGTGGTGCAACGTGGGACCGCGAACGATCCGGACTTCGTAACACGCGAGCTTCCCCACCTTTGCGCCTCGTTGCAAGGATCCATTGTCGACGCGCTCTTGCGCAAGGTGCAGAAGACGGCCCGCAACATCGGTGTGGAACACATCGCCATGAGCGGAGGTGTCAGCGCCAACACCGCTTTGCGTGCACAATTCGAAGCATTGGCCGAGCGCGAAGGCTGGCAGGCCCATGTACCGCCATTGGCCTATTGCACCGATAACGGGGCCATGATCGCCATGGCCGGGCATTTCCTCCTGGCCGCCGACCGTACGGCAGGCATGGATGTTGTACCGCACACCCGGTAAGCCATTCTGCCGCATCGTTGTGGGGCTTCCACCGCGCCATTACTTTTGGACACCGTAGACATGCGACCTGATCCACTGCGCACTTCATTGACACGACCATTCCTGGCGATCGCCCTGCTGACGCTGCTTGGTTCCATCCACGTACACGGCCAAGAGAGCCGCATCCTGATCCTGCGTGGTGATTCGCTCCTGAAATTGGAAAAGCCCCAGCGGGCACTGGACTTCTATGATGAAGCCGTGCGGATCGACCCCAGCGTGAACACCCTGCTGGCCCGGGCCAAGGCATGGTACATGATGGACCGGATGGACCGTTTCCTGCTGGACGTGGACGGCGCGTTGCGCAAGGACAGCACATCGGCCAACGGCCACTACCAACGGGCGCTGTACGCCCTCCGGGCGCAAGACCCTGTGCGAGCGGAGTATCACAGCAGCAAGGCGATCGAATATGCCACCCAACCCTTGCTGAAAGCCCAGGCGTACATGGTGCGCGGCATGGTGCGCAGCGAATCCAAGCGCCCCACTTCGGCCATCGAAGACCTCGAACGTGGGCTGGCCGGCGTGCCCGATGATACGGAAGCGATGAAAGCCCTGGCCCGCCTCTATGACCAGGAAGGGCGCCATGCCGATGCACTGGTCCAGTTGGAGAAGCTTTGTGTGATCGATCCCGGCCAGGTGGGCCACTGGACCAACCGGGGTTACGAACTCACCATGCTCGGGCGGTATGACGAAGCGCTCAAGATGATCCAAGAGGCGCTGTCCATGGACAAGGATGAACCTGTAGCGCTAAGCAATCGAGCCTACGTTCGCATGCTGCTGGGCCAAGAGGCTGAGGCATGGAGCGATGTGGAACGCAGCCTGCGCTCGTATCCTTCCAACGCCTTTGCGCTCCGCACCCGGGCCATGCTCCGCCTGCGCAAGGGCGAACGTGCACGGGCATGTGACGACCTTACGTTGGCCAAAGCCTTGGGCGGCATTCCCGAGGTGGATCAGCTGATCAAAGAGAACTGCGATACGAGCGGCACCAAGGATCGGCGTCGGTAGCGAGTTCAGCGCATCACCTGGAACCTGCTGGAGAACCGCGTGCCCACGTCGGTGACCACATGTACCAGGTAGGTGCCATTGGCCAGATCGAAATGCAGTTCGGCCACGCCACCCTGGGTGCGCGTTCCGGTGGACAGGGTACGTCCAAGGGCATCGGTGATCAGGACGTCGGCCTCCATCCCTCCCGGCAACCTCACGGAAACTGAGGTCGACGCCGGCACCGGCCAGATCAGCAAGGGTTCTGCACGAGGCTCATCCGCCACACCCGTGCTGGCATTGGGCACCACCGCGAACTGATCCAACCCGGCCTCCACCAGATGGCCCATGGGCTCATGGTCCTCGGTGTACACCAGGAGGCGCATGGTGGCGGTGGGCTGGACGTGATCGGCGATACGGATCTGACTGAAGCGCCAGATCGAAGCACTTTGGGCGGCGAGGACCTCCTGAACGAGGACCGTGTCCGCTCCGTCGGTCAACCAGATCCGGAGCGCATCGTCCGGCGGGGTGACACCGCCGGCGTTGTAGAACCAGTAGAAGAACCGGACATGCGGATCGGCCATGCCCGTGGCATCGAATGCCGGACTGGTGAGCAACGTTCCGCCCTCGTCCACATCGGCACTATTGGGGCTACCGCCACTGTTTCCGGTGACATATGCCTTATCCCTGCAATCACCGGACACGTCCTCTCCTGGGTTGGCGATCTCGCCCTGGTAAATGGTACCGGCCGGTCTCCCCCGCTCCCACACCCCACGTGGCGCGGTGGCGCTCACCTGCCAGCCAAGGTCCAGCGCGAAGTCATCGGCATAGCCCGGCTCCAGCTCCACCGTGAGATCCGCAACGGCCGCACCGTTCACCACAAGGTCCGGGGGGCAAGCCCCATGCCAGCCCCAGGCGCCGATATCGGCCGTGTACACACCATCATACACCGCCGGGAACACGAAGTTCCCATCCACGTCGGTCAACGTATTGAAGGTGAACTGATCGTTCACGAACCACACCTGCGCACCGGGTACGGGTGCCCCGGTGGTGGCCGAACGCACCACACCGCTCACAGGATAAGTGGGCAACGGATCGAGCACCACATCCAACAAGGTGAGTTCGCCGGTCTGCAACACCACGCCTTCCACGGTGGCCGGGTAGTATCCGGGCGCCGTCACGGATACCGTATAGGTCCCGGGCAACAACGTGCCCACCCCGTAAGCTCCGGAAATGCCTGTGGTCTCCTCGGCATCGGTGGTGAGGATCCGTACACTGGCCTGTGCCACCGGAATACCGGTGGCCCCATTGGTGATGGTACCCTGCAGGTGGCATCCACGCACATAGGTGGGTTCCAGGATGAAGAGCCCCTGTTCAATATCGGACACGAGAAGCCGTCCCGAAGGCAGGAACGGATACACACCCCAGGCGCCGAAGTAGCCGCCACCGGACAGCGGCGAAGTGTCGAAAGACCCCACCTCCACCAAGTTGTCCGGTCGGGTGCAATCGTAGATGGAGACGCCGTAGGTATAATAGCTCTGCACGAGGAAATCGCCCGGAAGCCAATAGGTATTGTGCGGTACCGCCCCACTTCCCCCATCGCTGCGGAGCTTATCCAGGAATTGGATGTCCGATGGGTCGCTGACATCGTATGCCGCCACGTAGGAGTTGTTGCGCTCGTCGGTGGTGTACAGGTGGGTACCTGCATCATCGAGCCAGACATTGTGCGTGAAATTGCTGGGGGTGGTCTGCTGGCCCAGAAGAACAGGGGCCGCCGGATCGCTCACATCCACAATGGTGAAGAAACCGTTGATGATATGTGCGACATACATGGTATCACCACGGGCGAAACCATCGTGCGCATACCAGGGATCGAACACCCCCACGCGTACGGGAGCCATCGGGTCGGGCACGAGGTCGTACATGATCACGCCGCCGTTGCCCTCATTGGCACCATAGATATAAAGCCTACCGGCCTCATCGATGAACAGGGAATGTGAAGAGTCCCATCCATCGTCGATCCAGACCGTACTGGGCAGCACGGTGCTCTGTGGCAGTGGCGAAAGATCCACGATGGTGAGGCCCCCATGCTCGGCCTCGGTGGTGACATACACATGATCGTTCCAGACCTTCACCTCGCGCCAGATGGAGGCAGGTCCGGGCAGGAAGAAGATCTCTTGCGGGTTCGCGGGGTCGCTCAGGTCGACCACCGACAACCCACCGGGCTGTTCCTCGGTACCATTGACACCGACCAACGCATACTCGTTCCCCAGCTCATCGACATAACCCCATAGGTTGGCGATGGCACTACCGCGCAGTTGCTGGTAGGACAAATGGCCCACGGCTGAGATATTGGTCTGTGCTTGGAGTGGAGCGGTGAACGCGGAGAGGCAAGCCAGTGCACCCACCAGCGCCTTGATGAACACAGGACGAGACATGCGTGCAAGGTATGCCGCCGAAAAGGCTAACACACCAAGAACGCCGGTCACCATCGGGATCCCAAAAGTCCGTTGAGCCGCAGAGCCGGAGCACCGACCGGCGTACTTGGGCCCGTGGCCCGACCCTCTTCAACGGTCCATCCCATCAACGCCCCGCGCGATAGGGGTTTCGCACCAGGGATCTGTCTTGGGAACAACACCCCCAGGGCCATGAACATGCTACATCCTATCTTCGACACACCGGACCGAATGGCACGCCACACCGCCTTACGCGCCTTGATCCTGTCCGCATTGGTGGTGGCGGCACTGATCACCCCCGGGCGAACGTGCGCTCAGCAAAGCCGTTTCGACATTTGGAAGGGCGACAGGATCGTGGGCAGCATCCTGGCCAGGCGCACCGTTCAAGGGGAAAGCACGAGTTTCCTGATGACCTCCTACGCGGAGCTGAACCTCGTTGGCAAGCAGGTGGTGCGCACCACGGTGGCCGCGGCCTACCGGCACGGACACTTGAGCACGTGCTACACGCAGTTGTACGTGAACGAAAACCTGCGCGACAGCAGCCGGTACATGGCCGGAGCGGAAGAGGCCACGTGCTACGTACATCCCGATGACCACTTCGCCCATGCGGAGCCGGTCGTCTGGACCACCGCGCGCATGTACTTCGATGAGCCTGTGGGCCAGCGCAGCATCTTCGTTGAAAGCGTGATGCGCACCTGCCCGATGAAGAACCTTGGTCCCGGCCACTACCAGCTCACACTCCCCGGTGGCAAGGTGAATACCTACCGATACGAGAACGGAGTGCTGTCCGAGATCCATGTGGACCGCAACTTCATCGATCTGGTGTTCAAACGCGATGGCTAACGGGATGGGCACCACTCACCCGGTTGACCGGCCGTTCGTGTAACGAAGAGGAGCGCACACCGGCCGCGGGGTAAATTCGCCACCAGACCGAGGTACCGTCGCGCCATGCTCAGACTACAGGGGATCCGTAAAGCCTACCGCACGGGCAGCAACATCCTGCAGGTGCTCAAGGGCATCGACCTGCACATCGCGAAGGGCGAACTGGTGAGCATCATGGGATCGTCGGGCAGTGGAAAATCCACCCTGCTCAACATCATCGGCATCCTCGATGGTTATGACAGCGGCGAATACCACCTGGACGGCACCTTGATCAAGGGGCAGAGCGAGACCGAGAGCGCACGGCTGCGCAGTCAATACATCGGGTTCGTGTTCCAGAGCTTCAATCTGATCGGCTTCAAGAACGCCATGGAGAATGTGGCGTTGCCCTTGTACTACCAGGGAGTGCCCCGGCGCAAGCGGAACGAGATGGCCCTGGAGATGTTGGAACAGGTGGGGCTGAAGGAATGGGCGCACCACATGCCCAACGAGATGAGCGGTGGGCAGAAACAACGGGTGGCCATCGCCAGAGCCCTGATCAGCTCACCGAAGATCATTCTGGCCGACGAACCCACCGGGGCACTGGACACCAAGACCAGCCAGGAAGTGATGGAGCTGCTGCTGCGGGTCAACCGCGAGCTGGGCCATACGGTGGTGATCGTAACGCACGAGCACGACATCGCGGCCATGACCCAACGCACCATCCGCCTGCGCGACGGGTTGATCGAAAGCCATGGGACCGAACTTGTATCCCGCGTTGACCATGCATGAGGTCGGGACCATACGAGAACATGGGCCATGGTATCACCGCACCGTGATGAACCACCGACCCCGGAGCCAGCGGCCTGTTCCTTCCGGCCGGATCGGAAAACGCCCCACACATGTTCGATAGGGAGAAGTGGGCGGAGATCTTCGACACCATCGGCAAGAACAAACTGCGGACGGTGCTCACCGGCTTCAGTGTGTTCTGGGGGATCTTCATGCTGATGATCCTTTTGGGAGCGGGCAATGGGCTTCGCAACGGCTTCTCCAGCGGTTTCGGGGGCACCGCACAGAACACGATCACCTTCTGGGGTGGGCAGACCAGCAAACCATGGCAAGGGCTGCCAGCGGACCGCAACATCCAGTTGGACATGCGCGACGTGGAGAACCTGCGGTATGCGGTGCCGGGGCTGCAACACGTGGTCGGCGAGTATCGGGTTTGGCGGGGCGAAAGCCAGTTGAACCGCGGAAAGGCGTATGGCAACTTCAGCATCAACGGGATCGTTCCGGACAACCAGGAGCTGGACCGCCAGGTGATCATCGAAGGCCGTTTCATCAACGAACTGGACCAGAAGCAGACGCGTAAGGTGATCGTGATCGCCGAAGATGCGCGCGACGCCCTGTTCAAAGGAGAAGACCCGATCCACCAGTGGCTCAATGTGAACGGCATACCGTTCGAGGTAGTGGGCTTGTACCGTTGGGAAAGTGGCGGTCGCGGACAGAACCAGAGCAGCCAGGTCTTCATTCCCTTGAGCGTGGCGCAACGCGTCTTCAACGCCAAGAACATGGTGGACAAGATCACCTTCAGCTTCACGGATGGGAGCCTGAGCGGCGCGGAACAAGCCCAGCAGCGGGCGATCGCCGCGTTGGCGGCCAGGCACCGGTTCGACCCCACCGACGAACGGGCCGTTTGGGTGAACAACAACGTGGAGAATGCCGCGATGTTCACGGGGATCTTCGGTGGGATCAACGCATTCCTGTGGGCCATCGGTGTGGGCACCATCATCGCCGGCATCGTAGGGGTGAGCAACATCATGCTGATCGTGGTGAAGGAGCGCACCAAGGAGATCGGCATCCGCAAGGCACTGGGAGCCACGCCCGGCAGTGTCACCGGGCAGATCATGATGGAGTCGCTCTTCGTAACGGGTGTGGCGGGCTACCTGGGTCTGGTCTGTGGAGTAGGGCTCATGGAAGGGATCGCCGAAGTGGTGCCGGGTTCGGAGATGTTCAGGAACCCCACGATCGATCTACGAGTGGCCATCTATGCCACCATCGTCCTGGTGATCGCGGGCGGCCTTGCCGGTCTCATTCCTGCGCGCCAAGCCGCCTCCATACGACCCATTGAAGCACTGCGCTCCGAATGACCCTGTTCGACCGTGATCGGTGGCACGAGATCTGGCAAACGTTGAGCCGGAACAAGCTTCGCAGCTTTCTCACCATGTTCGGTGTAGGCTGGGGCATCTTCATGCTGGTGATCATGCTGGGCATGGGGCGGGGGTTGAGCAACGGTGTGCTGGGCGGGTTCGAAGGCTGGGCCATCAACAGCTGCCACATCTGGACCCAGAGCACCTCGTTGCCGTACGGAGGCTTCAAGCGTGGGCGGCAATTCAACTTCGACAACAGCGACATCGCGGTCATCCAGCGTATCGAAGGCGTGGACAAGGTGGCCCCCCGACTGCAGCTGGGCGGGTGGCGCGGCGCCAACAACGTGAGCTATGGGAACAAGAGCGGTGGGTTCAACGTGAACGGGGACATGCCCGAGATCCTCCACTTCCAAGCTGCACGCCTCAGCAACGGTCGTTTTCTGAATGCCAGGGATATCGCGGACGAACGGAAGGTGTGCGTGATCGGCCCCAAGGTGCGCGACATGCT
>SSGN01000037.1 GCA_008016945.1 Flavobacteriales bacterium | reverse complement strand
GTGGTGTGGAGATCACTGCCGGGCACAGGGTCCACACCGCTGCCACCATCCACGGGCATCCATACCCCTCCGGTGAGCCTGCGTTCCAATCGACGACCGGTCACCCCGCGCAACAACCGATCGTAGCCCCCTTCAAGGCCGAGCGTGGTGCTATCGCGCAGGACATAACCCACACTTCGCGACGCCAGTCGTCCAAAAGGATGCACCCGAACCGTACGCTTCTCGGTGACCAGGCCGCTCTTGAACTTGCCCAGGTTGAACAGTGGGAAGGTGCGCAAACGCTGTACCTGCGTATGGTCCGCGCGCCGTTTCACCAGGTAATACCGCTCCTTGCGATGGCGGGCATCGGTGAGGTCGCGTCGGTATTCCGCCGCTGTACGGTCCCCGAAGAGGTCGGCCAAGGCGATACTGAGCGGCTCGATGTTGGTCCGGAACAGTTCATCCGTAAGACCGTTGGCCATCATGTCCATGCGCACATCATACTCGGGCACGCTGGTAGCCAGCAATCGTCCGTCCTCGCTATAGATGTGACCACGGTCCGGTTGAACGGTGCGGTACATGGTGCTCACGGTCTCCGCTTTGGCCAGCCACTTGTCCCCCTCGGCGATCTGGATGGTGAAAAGCTTGATGGCGATGGCCAACGCGAAAAGCACGACGACCAGGTACACCACATTGGCACGCGCACGGAACTGGCGATCCTCCTTCATGGCGTACGTGTGGTGTTGAGTTCATCCTTGGCCACTTGGAGCTTCACCGGTGGCACCCGGCTCTCCTTCAGACCCAGCTCCCCGATCCCAGCGGCCACCTGGCTCTGTTGTTCGGCTTTTTCCAGATGGGCACGCACGGTGATGTACTCACTGCGGAGCTCCTTCAGCTCGGCATCGGTGCGGTGCAGGTCGCGCACCACCCGTTCGGTGTGGTATCCGTACGCGATGTAGGTGATCATCAACGCGGCGCAGAAGAGGATGAACGACATGTTACCCAGCACGCGTTCCTTGGTGAGGAACGAGCCGTTGAGCACATCGATCATGGCACGAGGCACACGCGCGGCACCACCCGAAGCAGCGTTCTTCTTCGCCTGGGTGGAAGCACGTGGCTTCCGCACGGCGGCCTCGGCCTCCGGTGTTTCCTCCTGCTTCTTTTCGCGCAACTTGTTCACGTGCGTGTCGCTATTCTCAATCGGGCGCTTCGTGCCCGTGGGTTCCTTGCTATTTCTTGATCCGTGGGTTGGATCGCCTTGTTGCTTGTTGGATCGAACGGCCGGGTGCGATTGCCGTAGATGTCCTTCGTCTCTTCGCCGGTGAGGTCGCCACTGCGCATCCAGTTCTTCACCAGGCGATCTTCCAGAGAGTGGTAGCTCATCACCACCAATCGCCCGCCCGGCGCGATCACCTCGGCGCTCTGCTCCAGCAATGCTTCGAGGGATGCCAGTTCGTCGTTCACCGCGATACGCAACGCCTGGAACACTTGTGCGAGGAAAGCGCTCTCCTTCGTACGCGGTGTCACGGGCTTCAACGCTTCCACCAGTTGGAACGTGGTTCCGATACGGGTATCCGCATTGGCCTTCACCAGCTGGCGCGCCACGCGATGAGCACCGTCCACCTCGCCATACTTCCGCAGTAGGTCGGTCAGCGCCGTTTCGTCCAGGTCGCGCAGCAGTTGGGATGCCGTGCGTTTCGCCCGATGGTCCATGCGCATGTCCAGCGGGCCGTCGAAGCGGAAGCTGAACCCCCGTGCACCGGTGTCGAACTGATGACTGCTCACGCCCAGATCGGCCAGCAGGCCATCGATCGGCAGTGCGTTGAGGAACCGTAGGTGGTTCTTCAACCAGCGGAAATCGGACTTCACCAGGGTGAAGCGATCATCACTCGGAGCGTTCCGCCATGCATCGCGGTCGCGATCGAACGAGACCAACCTTCCGTGTGGACCGAGTTGTGCGAGGATGGCCTTGCTGTGGCCCCCACCACCGAACGTAACGTCCACATAGACGCCGTCGGGGCGGATGTTCAATCCTTCAAGACAGGCTTGTAAAAGAACGGGGTCGTGGTATTCATGCGCCATTGGCATTAGGCTTGTCCGCCATCACTTTCGCGGCCAGTGACTTGAAGTCCACGTTCCCGCCGAGCGCGCGCTTGTGGTGTTCCTCGCTCCAGATCTCGATGCGGTCGCCCATGCCCGTGAACACGATGTCCTTGCCCAGGTGGGCGTAGGCCATCAGCGTTTTGGGCAGGAGCAGCCGTCCGTTGGCGTCGAGCTCCACCGGCGTGGCCCCGTTGAGGAAGCGCCGGATGAACTCCACGTTGTCCGGATCGAAGCGGTTGAGCCGGCGCACATCGGCGCTGGTCCTCTCCCACTCGTCCATCGGATACAGCACGAGGCACTCGCTGAACACATCCCTGTTCACCACGAAACCCTTCGACTCCGCACCACCGAGCTGCTTCTTCAGCGCGGCGGGCAGGAGCGCACGGCTCTTGGCGTCCAAGGTGCTTGGGTATTCCCCTAACAGGTTCAGCATGATGCATGCTCGCAGGAATGGTCGCGAAAGTAGGCCGAAGCGCCCACTTTTACCCACGATCACCCCCTATTTCGCCTTGTTGTTGATAATTCTTGAACGGCGAAGGTGTGCAAAAGTTGTGGAACAACCGCAACTGGCCTATAAAACAGGCATTTTAGGCGGTGGGTGGATGTGGGAGCTTATCAACAACCATTACGCATTCCACGATCGGACCAAAACCCTTATAGACCCTTTCGAAAGATCACCGATCAACCTGGCAGCTATCTGAATATCAATGAATTAGATGCGAACACGGCATTGTGTGGAACGCCATTGGCAGCCCAAGTGGTTGGAAGTGGGAAAGCATACGGTGGCTGTAAAAAGTGGCCCCCACCCCGGATCGAACCTCCTTGACACCCCCTGGCCCGGCATCGAACAGTCCTTCCTCGTCGGGCATCTACACCCATGGTCCGTTCTCAGGGCCAAGTCCCGATCCACACCAAGGAAAAAACCGATCCATGCGGTCTTTAGGGTGCCTCGAAGAACCTCGAACGGATGGCGCGCACCGCTATCATTCGTCCAGACGAGGCGCTCCGAAGAAGAGGATACTGGATCGAAGTATCCGACTGAGGAGCAACAAAGTATGGGCGAAAGAGAGCAAGCGATGACCGCTGTGCTTCTTGCTCATGAACGCCGCCGGAACGAGGTTCTTCGAGGTACTCTTTAGCCTACACCATAATGCGAATTGGCCAGACATACCAAAGGCATCGGCTTCATACGTACCCCCTTCCACAGCGGCCCGGTCGATACCTGTATGGAGCGCCCCGCACGAACGCGGCTACATCCAAGTACACACTGCACGTATCGAAAGGTCGCGGGAACGGAAGCGGCGATCGGCCAACGATCGATCCGCTGGTGATCATGGAGCATTCACCGGAAGCTCAGCTCGCCGCGTCCTTCCGCACCAGGAGGAGCAACAACGCGGTCTGCCGCATCCAACGCATGGCCATCATCGCTCCGGCCGCTCCATGTTCCACCCATCCTTCTACCTTTGGACGGACACCATGGCGAACGAAGAGCATCTGAAGCGTGAATGCGAGTTCACCTACATCGACGTGGGCGATGGCCCGCCGTTGATCTTCCTGCACGGCTTGTTCGGTGCCCTGAGCAATTTCGAAGGACCGATCGCGCATTTCGGTGGCAAGTACCGGGTACTGATGCCCATATTGCCCTTGTACAGCCTGCCGATGCTGAACACCAACGTGCCGGCCTTGGCTGACTTCCTTGATCGTTTCATCCGGCACATCGGCGCGGAACAGGTGAATCTACTGGGCAATTCACTGGGTGGCCACGTGGCCCTGGTGTACTGCACCAAATGGGCCTCGAAAGTGCGCACACTGATCCTCACCGGCAGCAGCGGCCTGTACGAGAACGCTTTCGGTGGCGGCTTCCCGCGCCGGGAGGACAAGGAATTCCTGCGCCAACGGATCGCCCTCACCTTCCACGACCCCAAGCACGTGACCGACGAACTGGTGGAGGAGTGCTACGTGACGGTGAACGACAAGGCCAAGCTGATCCGCATCCTCTCCCTCGCCAAGAGCGCGATCCGCCACAACATGGCCAAGGACCTTCCCAACCTGAAGATGCCCGTGTGCCTGATCTGGGGCAGGCAGGACACCATCACCCCGCCGCATGTGGCCGAGGAGTTCCACACGCTGATCCCCCAGAGCGAATTGTACTGGATCGACAACTGCGGGCACGCCGCCATGATGGAACACCCGGACGCGTTCAATGCCGTGGTGGACAAGTGGCTGGAGAAAACGCTGAAGGTGGAACGTTAAAGGTGGAACGCTGAATGCAGAAGTAGGCTTCGGTACACTTCAGCATCCAGCGTCCGGTCATAACACCTCCATGAGATCCCTCCTCGCCGAACACCTCACCAGCGGCCGAAGCGCGAAGGACTGGCCCAAGCCCACCCTGCCGGAGTATGCCTTCATCGGCCGTAGCAACGTAGGCAAGAGCTCGCTGATCAACATGCTGTGCCACATCAAGAAGCTGGCGCGCGTGAGCAGCACCCCGGGCAAGACCCGCAACGTGGAGCACTTCCGTGTGGAAGGCACGTTGACCAGCAAGAAACCATGGATGCTGGCCGACCTGCCGGGCTACGGCTTCGCGAAAGCGAGTAAGACCGAGCGCGCGGTGTGGGAGAAGATGATCCAGACGTTCCTGAAGGAGCGTGAGAACCTTCAATGCGTGTTCCTGCTGGTGGATTCGCGCCTTGAACCGCAGCGCAACGACCTCGACATGGTGCAATGGCTGGGCGAGAACGGCATCCCCTTCACGATCGTCTTCACCAAGAGCGACAAACTCCCCGGCCCGAAGGTGGATAGCAACGTGGCCCGGTTCAAACGCAAGCTGAAGGAGAGTTGGGAAACCCTGCCCACGATGTTCCTCACCAGCTCGGAAACATCGAAAGGGCGCGATGAACTGCTGGGCTTCATCGAAGAGGTGAATGTCGGATGGGGGGAGTAGGCGCAGTTCGCAGTGGACGGTATGCAAAGCCCCGGCCGGGTGACCATCAAGGAGCCGACCGCCAACTGCAACTACTTCTTCAGCTCCGGCAGCATGTGCTCCGCGAAGTACGCCCCGAAATCGCGCATCTGCGCCGCCATCTTGCCTTCGCCGGTGGCACGCTCGAACGTGTCGGCCATGGTGAGGATGTTCTGGTGGAAGAAGGCCTTCATCTCCTCCACGGTCATGTCCTTGGTCCAGAGATCGATCCGCAAGGTGTTCTTCTCCTTCTCATCCCACAGGGAAAGCAGAACGGCCTTGCTTGAGCTTTGTTCTCCATTATCCTCGGCGGCCCAATCGATACGCTCGGGCACGTGGTTCTCGTCGAGGTGAACGGACAGGCGGATATCGGAGGTTTTCATGGGATTCGTAGTGGGCAGTTGGCAATGGGTCGAATAGGATCATTGGCGGCAGGACCGTAGAGACGCCCATTGGGTCGCGGGTACGGAGGTTCGAAGGACGATCCTATTCAACCCACCATTTCACCGCGGTTTGTATTCCTTCAACACCACACGCGGGTCGTCGAGGGCGAAGAGTTGCTCGAAAGTGGTCTTCGGATGGGCTTTGAGGTAGGCCGTCACCATACGGTGGCCGATCCACTCGCCGAGGTGGCCGGGGCTTTCGCGGGGCAGACCATTGGTGAAAGGGCCGTCGTTCATCCACCGGCCGATATCCTCGAGCCGCTTGCTGTAGAGCTGGTCCTTGGACACGAGGTCCTTCCAGATGGCGTACTCGTTGGCCTCGCACCAGGCCAAATGCTCCTTGGTGAAGGCGAACTTCAAGGCCGGGTCGGTATCGGGCAGGAGCTGGTCGAGCAGGGCCATCACCTTGCCGGTCTCCACCAGATTGGTCAACAGATCCTCGCCCCGGATATCGCGGGTATAGTGCACGAGCAACCAGCCCTTCACGGCACTGGGCACCAACAGCTCGGGCCGCATACGATCCTTCACATACTGCGGGAAGGTCTCCGGTGCGAGGTAGCCGACCACGGGATGGTCCTTGCCGATGAACCATTCCACACCGATGCCCAACACACTATCCGTGGGGAAAATACCGTAGTTGAAACCCGAGTTGAAGGCCACCAGGCGCGGGGTAAGGCTATCCGGGAAAAGGACCAACAGGCGTTTGAAGGCCTTCACGAACTCCGACCGTTGAGGCTCCATGTCGCCAAGCACGCTATCCACCGCCACCTGCACACTGGCCCAATCCGGGTCGGTGGTGAACCGGGTCAACACCATGGGTAGTCGCGGATCGTCGAGCGGCACACCTTGCAGGATATCCTCGATATAGATACGGTAGAACTCCCCGAAGGTGGCGTGGGCCTCCAGGCTCTTGGTACGCGCGCTGTCGCCCGTGCGGAACATCATCCGATCCAAGCGGCCGATATCCACGGACAGCGGCACATCGTCCATCGATGGCCCGGAGTGACGTTCGCCACCACAAGCCGTCCCAAGGATGGCCAGCGCACCAAGCGCGACCCATGTACTGCAACGGTTCAACACGTATACCTTTGAGCGTTCGTAAAAGAGCGACAAACCTATGAAGAAGGTCATTCCGATCCTGGCTGCCGCCCTCCTGGCCGCGCCAGCCATGAACGCACAAGATGATGCCAGCGTACGTTTCGGCATCAAGCTGGCACCCAACATGTCGTGGCTGAAAGCCGACACCAAGGGGCTGAAGAACAACGGCAGTTCCGTGGGCTACACCTTCGGCCTGATCACCGAATTCCCCATCGGCGCCTCGGGGAACTACCGCTTCGGCACCGGGCTGTTCCTCAACAACCTGGGCGGGAAATACCTGCGCAGCGTGGAGTACAAGGATGCCATCAACGGTCCCGTACTGAAGAAGGACCTGGCCACCGACTTCCGCACGAGCCATATCGAGCTGCCCCTCACCTTCAAGCTCATGACCAACGAGATCGGGTACATGCGGTACTACGGACAGCTCGGGTTCGGCGCTAGCTACAACATCCGGGCGAAGGCCGATATGGACAGCCCGGTGTTCGACGCCACCGGCAACTACGTGATCCGGTTCGAGGAACTGGAGGACGAGGATTTCCAGAATTCCATCCAGCCGTTCCGCGCCTCGCTCATCGTAGGTGCCGGCATGGAATACAACTTCTCGGGCAGCACCACCCTGCAGGCCGGGATCACGTACAACAACGGGTTCACCAATGCCCTGCGCAAGGTGGATGTGGGCGACAAGAAGGCGAAGGCCCTGCACAACTACCTGGAGTTGAACCTGGCCATCTTCTTCTGATCACGGACCCACACGACCGAACCCCGTTCATCACCGATGAACGGGGTTCGTTTCTTTTGTACCAATGAATACCACGAAGGTCATCGACCACATCACCACCTGGCTGAAGGACTATTGCACCACCAACCGCCAGCGCGGCTTCGTGGTGGGCGTGAGCGGTGGCATTGACAGCGCGGTGACCAGCGCATTGTGTGCGCGAACGGGCCTGCCCACCCTGTGCGTGGAGATGCCCATCCACCAGGTAGTGAGCCACGTGACCCGAGCACTGGAACACGTGGCCAGGCTCCAGCAACACCACGGCAACGTATCCCTCGAACGCGTGGACCTCACCCCCACCTTCGATACGTTGGAACGCGCCCTACCCGACAGTGCCAACGACAGCCTGCACCAGCTCGCGCTCGCCAACACACGTGCCCGCCTACGCATGACCACCCTGTACTACCTGGCCGGGGTGCATGGCTACCTGGTGGCGGGCACCGGCAACAAGATCGAGGACTTCGGCGTGGGCTTCTTCACCAAGTACGGCGATGGCGGCGTGGACCTCTCTCCGATCGCAGACCTCACCAAGACCGAGGTGTACGCGTTGGCGAAGGAACTGGGCATCGTGGACAGCATCATGCAGGCCGCACCCACCGATGGCCTCTTCGGCGACAGCCGCACGGACGAGGACCAGATCGGCGCCAGCTACCCCGAGCTGGAATGGGCGATGGACCTGCGCGATCGTGGCGTGGATACGAACACCTTGGCCCTCAGTGAGCGGCAGCGGAAGGTGCTGGGGATCTTCGACCGACGCAGGGCGGCGAACCGCCACAAGATGGAGCCCATCCCGGTGTGCTTGATACCATCCGACCTGCGGTAGGCATCGCGCATCGAGCGGAACGCAGGCCTTCCCCTTCAGGGGATCACCCTGCGATCATCGTCATTCCATAGGCGCATTCAAGGCGAAGAAAACCCGACCGCGGCGTGCCGGAGGGATCATCGGAGCACCTCACCGAGCAGGCGTTCCAGCATGCTTTGTCCGAAGAGGACATTGATGCCTACCATCACACTGGATCCCGGTTCGATCGGAAGGCGTTGTTGTTCCCCCGTCTGGTCGGGTGATCGGATCGCATGCACGGGCAGGCCCGCCACCTCGGCACGTAATTGTAGTGTGTTCGAGAGCTTGTGGCGCACGTGGACGAAGCCGCGCAATGCCGTGTAGTTGATGTTCACGCGGTCCTCTCCGCTGGCCGAACCGCTGCGGAATCCATCAACGCCGATACCGGCTAACAGACGCGTCCGCTTGCCGGGCTTGTAACCGACCCCCACCTGCAAGGGCAGGAGGTATTGAAAGGTCCAGCGCTTCCCGATGGGTTCTACCCCACCCACGAAAGGAACCGGCAGGTTGAGACCATCGCTCAACGTGGCCGTGAGCCCGTAGAACAACTGTCGCCGCAAGCCCATGACCTTCATCTTCCCGACCACCCCGTTGAAGCGTGGCCTGGCCCGATCCATCGTGGTGCTCTCCTCGCTCACGTTCACGTTCGCACTCCAGAAGAGGACCCGGTACTTCTTCGTGAGGCTGATGCCCAGCGCTCCCAGGGAAGCACCGTGGAACTGTCGCGGATCGCCACCCCAACGCAGGTCCCTATACTGGTAACGCCCGCTCAGCATCACCTGCGAAGCGCGGATCCGTATGCTGTTCTTCAACAGGTCCTTCCAACTATCGCTGGTGAGGTCGAGTTCCAATGCGGCCGTCCACTTCTTGTGGATCGGTACGGTGAATCCCGCCGTGCCCGACCGGTCCTCGAAGCTGCCCGGGGCGTTGCTGAAAGGCGTTCCGGGGGTCCATCGCGCATCCACCCGAAGGCGTGGACGAAAGAGCTGATCGAACTGCTCCAGGTCGAAAGATTGGGCGTTGGACGTGGCACCGATCGTCGCCAACCACACACCCAGGGTGATATGCGCCGATCTCAAGGAGAGCCGATGGATCATCGCGGACACAGATCGTGATCGGCTCAGCCGATCACCCAGGTATGCTCGCCCTTCAGCAGCACATCCAGGTCGCCCACGCCCTTCACCGCCTTCGCGCGCTTCACCTGTGCTTGCAGCTTCTCCTCGTGCGTGGGGCGGTCGGCCACGTAGAACACACCGAAGGGACGCGGGAACGCATGCTCGTGGGTGGGGTCCTCGAACAGCCGCACCAGGATCGACGCCTTGAAATTGTCGCGCTCGTCGTGGATCCAGCAATCGTTCGGCGAGAAGTCTGGGCCGATGTCGATCACACGCGGTTTCATGTCCTTGATGCAGATGCCCTTGGTACCACCGGCGAACACGAGCGGCTTGCCATGCTCCACGAAAAGCGTGTTCGCCGCCTTGCTCGCCTTCTCGGTGAAGACCTCGAACGCGCCATCGTTGAACACGTTGCAGTTCTGGTAGATCTCCACCAGCGACGTGCCCCGGTGCGCATCGGCACGGGCCAGCACCTCGCGCATGTGCTTGGGATCGCGGTCCATGCTGCGGGCGATGAACGTACCGTCCGCGCCTTTCACCAGCGCCAGCGGATTGAAGGGATGGTCCGTACTGCCCATGGGCGTGCTGCGCGTGACCGCACCTTCGGGGCTTGTGGGCGAGTACTGCCCTTTCGTAAGCCCGTAGATCTCGTTGTTGAAGAGCAGCACGTTCACGTCCACGTTGCGGCGCAGCAGGTGGATGATGTGGTTGCCACCGATGCTGAGCGCATCGCCATCACCGGTGATCATCCACACGCTCAGCTCGGGGCGTACACTGCGCAGGCCGCTCGCGATCGCGGGTGCGCGACCGTGGATGCCATGCAGGCCGTACGTGTCGAGGTAGTACGGGAACCGCGAGCTGCACCCGATGCCGCTGATGAACACCACCTCCTCCTTCTTCCTGCCGCTCTGCTCCAACAGCGTTTGCACCTGTTTGAGGATGCTGTAATCGCCGCAGCCGGGGCACCAGCGCACCTCCTGATCGGAGGAGAAATCGACCTTCTGCGGTGCAGCTGGGATGCCGTTAGTGGTGCTCATGATGCTATGTGTGGAACGGTATGGAGGTGAAGAGGTGAAGAAGAGAAAAGGTGAAGAAGAGAAGAGGTGAAGAAGACAAATAGGTAAGCGGTGCATACGCAGAAGACAGCACTGTTCGGGAAGACCCTTGTCGGTCCTCCTCTCTTCATCACTTCTTCACCTCTTCTCTTCATTTCTGCCAGACCTGCATTCATCACCCCTCCATCAAATTCAGCACACCCTCACGGATCTCTTCGCTCGTGAACGGCATGCCTTGGATCTTATTCAGCCCCTGCGCATCGCACAGGAACTCGGCACGCAACAACTGCCGCAGCTGGCCGCTGTTCATCTCGGGCACCAGCACCTTCCTGTACTTCTTCAGCAACGGGCCAAGGCCTTTGTTGAACGGGAAGAGATGCCGCAGGTGCACATGCGCCACGCTGCGCCCCTCGGCCTGCAACTCCAGCGCGGCCGTGCGGATCGCGCCGTAGGTGCTGCCCCAGCCCACGATCAGCACATCGCCCTCGGGCGGCCCGCTGTCCAGGCGGATCGGTTTGAAACGGTCGGCGATGCGCGCGACCTTCTCGGCACGCAGGCGCACCATCAATTCGTGGTTCGCCGGATCATAGCTGATGTTACCGGTCTTGTCCTGCTTCTCGATCCCACCGATGCGGTGCTGCAACCCCGCCTGCCCCGGCAACGCCCATGGCCGCACACCACGTTCATCGCGGAGGTAGGGCAGGAACGCTTCGGAGGATGCGCCCTCCTCGCGTGCGGGAATGAAGTTGGGCTTGATCGCGGGCAGGTCGGCCGCCTGCGGGAACCGCCAGGGCTCCGCACCGTTCGCGATATAGCCGTCGGTGAGCAGGATCACGGGTGTCATGTGCTCCAAGGCGATCTGCACCGCTTCGAAGGCCATGTCGAAACAATCGATCGGCGTACTGGCGGCGATCACCGGTATGGGTGCTTCGCCATTGCGCCCGTGCACCGCTTGCCACAGATCGGCCTGTTCGGTCTTGGTGGGCAGTCCCGTGCTGGGTCCGCCGCGCTGCACGTTCACGATCACCAAGGGCAGTTCCAGCATGAAGGCCAGGCCCATGGCCTCGGTCTTCAGCGCGATACCCGGGCCGCTGCTGGCGGTGATCCCCAACGCACCGCCGTAGCTGGCGCCGATGGCCGATGCGATGGCGGCGATCTCGTCCTCCGCCTGGAAGGTGATCACGCCGAAATTCTTGTGGCGCGAAAGTTCGTGCAGGATATCGCTCGCCGGGGTGATCGGATAGCTGCCGTAGAACAGGTCCAGCTTGGCTTTCTGCGCCCCTGCCACCAGCCCCAGGGCCACACCTTGGTTGCCGGTGATGCTCCGGTAGGTGCCCTTGGGCATGGGCGCGGGTTTCACATCGAACCGCGTGGTGAAGGTCTCGCTGGTATCGCCGTAATGGTAACCGGCCTTCAGCGCACGCCTGTTGGCGTCGAGCAGGTCTGGTTTCTTCCCGAACTTCTGTTCCAGGAACCGTTCGCTGTTGGCCATCTCCCGGTTGAACATCCAGTTGATGAAGCCGAGCACGAACATGTTCTTGCAGCGATCCTTCTCCTTCATGCCCAGCGTGGTGCCTTCCAGCGCCGCACGGGTCATCTTGGTCACATCGATGCGGTGCAGCACATGGTTCTCCAGTGCTCCTTCCGCCAGGGGATCGGCACCCTCGGGGTAGCCTGCCAGTCGCAGGTTCTTCGGATCGAACCCATCGGTATTGGCGATGAGGATACCGCCCTTCTTCAGTTTGAAGAGGTTGGCCTTCAGCGCTGCGGCGTTCATCACCACCAGCACATCGCACTGATCGCCGGGCGTGAAGATCTCCACGCTGCCGAAGTGCAGTTGATAGCCGCTCACGCCGGCCAGTGTGCCTTGCGGCGCGCGGATCTCGGCGGGGAAATTGGGGAAGGTGCTTACGTCGTTGCCGAAGAGGGCGTTGGTGTCGGTGAACTGGCTGCCGGTGAGTTGGATGCCGTCACCGCTATCGCCAGCGAACAGGATCACCACCTGCTCGCGTTGCTCAACGGTCTTGACCGCCGTGGTCTGTTGGTCCATGGGGAATCGCTGCGCGAAGGTACGGGGCAAAGGGGCTATGGGAGGGTGACCCTTGTCACGCCACCACCCCGGCCTTCACGTTCACGGCTTCCACGGCCTTCACCTCGGGCGCCACGCGTTTGATGGCCTCCTCCACACCGGCCTTCATGGTCATGCCGCTCATGGCGCAGTTGGTGCAGGCCCCGTGCAGGCGCACGCGTACCACGGCCTCGGGCGTCACCTCCTCCAAGGTGATGTCGCCACCGTCGGCCTCGAGAAAGGGGCGCAGGTCGGCCAAGGCGGCATTCACGCGCTCGGCGATACGGTCCAGATCGATCGTGCTCATGGTCAAGCGCTGATGGGCGTGGCCTCCAGGGTGGCCAGGCGTTGGCTGAAAGCCGTGCAAAGGTCGTTGAAAGCGGCCGATGCCGGGGTGTTGCGTTGCAGCACGGCGGGGCGGCCCACGTCGCCGCTCTCGCGGATGCTCTGCACGAGCGGAACCTCACCGAGGAAGGGGACGTTGAGTTCTCCGGCCAAAGCGCGCGCGCCACCCTTCCCGAAGATGAAATACTTGTTCTCCGGCAGCTCGGCGGGCGTGAACCAGGCCATGTTCTCCACGATGCCGAGCACGGGGACGTTCACGCTGGGCAGCTGGAAGAAACCCACGCCTTTGCGGGCATCGGCGAGGGCCACGGGCTGCGGCGTGCTCACCACCACGGCGCCGGTGAGCGGCACCACTTGCACGAGGCTCAGGTGGATATCGCTGGTGCCCGGTGGCAGGTCCACGAGCATCACATCCAGTTCGCCCCAGTCGGCCTCCTTGAAGAGTTGTTCCAGGGCCTTGCTCGCCATGGGCCCGCGCCACGCGATGGCCTGTGCGGGGTCGGCGAAGAAGCCGATGCTCAGGAGCTTCACGCCGTGGCTTTCCACGGGTACGATCCAACGCTTGCCGTCCTTCTCCACGGTGGTCGGGCGCTCATGCATGACATCGAACATCATGGGCATGCTGGGGCCATGCACGTCGGCATCCACGAGGCCCACCTTGAGGCCTTGCGCCGCCAGCCCCGCCGCGAGGTTGGCGGTGATGGTGCTCTTGCCCACGCCGCCCTTGCCGCTGGCCACGGCCACGATGTGCTTCACCTGCGGCAGCACCTTGCGCAACTGGCCGCGCTCGCCGCTCAATGGGGTCACCTGCACCACCACCTGCACGTCCTGCCCCAGCGCCTGTTTCAGTTGGAAGGTCACGGCCTCTTCCATGCGCTTGCGGCTGTGCATGGCGGGATTGCTCACCTCCACATGCACGTGGATGGTGTTCTCATCAACGGTCACCTCGCGCACGAGGTCCAGTTCCACGATGTCCTTTTTGAGGTCGGGCTCGATGATGCGCGCAAGGGCGGCTTGGATGGCGGCTTCGGTGATGGGCATGATGAGGATGCGAAATTACGCCCGTATGGCTGACCCGTGACCATGGGGGTACTCCGCTCCATCCGGGACGGGCTGCCTGGTTGACGTTCGCTCTCACCACCCCAGCTCCACCGCCGGATCGCCCCTCCTTCTTCGGCCATGTACCTTTGATCCATGCTCACCGCCCAACAACAGCACCTTGTACACGAAGTACTTGCGCCTTATGCACCGAAACTGATCGCGGTCTTCGGCTCCCGTGCGCGTGGGGACAACCGGCCAGATAGTGACCTGGATCTGTTGGTGGACCTCGGAGTAGAGGTCGACTTGTTGGATCTCGTGGGCATTGAGCAGGAACTCTCCGAACGGCTGGGGTTGCAAGTGGACCTCGTGACCGACCGCTCCGTGGACAGCAAGCTGCGGCCGTTCGTGTTGAAGGACCTTGTCCGGATAGACGTGGCCGCATGAGTACCGCGCACGACGATCGCATCCTGCTCGACCATATCATCGAGGCGATGGAAGTGGTGCTGGGCTACACCCAAGGCATGGACCTGAACAGCTTTTTGGACAACCGGCTGGTGCAGGACGGCGCGATACGCAACTTCATGGTAATGGGCGAGGCGGTGAAGCGGCTTTCGCAAGAGCTACGTGAGGGCAATCCCGCCGTTCCATGGAAAAAGGTGGCCGGTATGCGCGACAAGCTGGTGCATGATTACCTCGGCATCGACAAGGTGGCCGTATGGCTGACCATTGAGCGGGTATTGCCCGTGACCTTGGGGGAACTCCGCTCAATCCGGGACGGACTGCCTGGTTGACGTTCGCTCTCACCACCCCAACTCCACCACCGGATCCCAGAACTTCTTCTGGAACTCCACCACCTGATCCTTCTTCACCTTCACGCCTTCCTTCTTCAGCAGATCCTCCATGGCGGTGGGCGAGCCGAAGTGGTGCTTTCCGGTGAGCAGGCCGATGCGGTTCACCACGCGGTGGGCGGGCACCTTGCGGCAAGTTGATCGCCACCCCACCGGTGAAAAGGTGGGCATGGCACGGCTGCCCGCACTCTTGTTTAGCGTGTTAGTGTGTAGGCGAGGTCGGTGACTTTCCGGACAAACCGAACGAAGCAGAGCGTTCACCCGATCCGCAGACGCGCTCTATCCTGCCTATTGTCCCAGAGCGATGCTACGAGGATCGTGCCCTCTTGAACGCGATAGAAAAGCAGGTAGTCGCCGATCGTCTTCACACGCACGCCCTCGTACGTGCTGGGCCTGCCCAACAATGGGTTCTGAGCGATCATCCGCAGCACCGCCCTGAAACGGGCATCCAACTTCTTACTGTACGTTACCGTTCCGTTCCGTTTACGCCAATAGGCAAGAATGGCCCGACGCTGGGCTTGCGCTGGCTCGGACCACGTTACTCGGAGAACCATGCGTCGATCTCGCGGTCAGCATCCTTGGCCGGGATCACTTTGCCCTCCTTGGCGGCCTTCAGCCCCTTGGCGATGGATCGCCTTTGCTCGGGTGTCACCTTGAACACCTCCAAGTCGTCGGTATCGGTGCCCATGAGACGGTAGACCTCCTTCAACAATTCAGGGCGGCGCGATCGGTTGATGCGCTCGATGAGCTTTCGACGTAGTTCGGCAGTGGACATGGCTCCGAAAGATAAGCATCTCACCACCCCAGTTCTACCGCCGGATCCCAGAACTTCTTCTGGAACTCCACCACCTGATCCTTCTTCACCTTCACGCCTTCCTTCTTCAGCAGATCCTCCATGGCGGTGGGCGAGCCGAAGTGGTGCTTTCCGGTGAGCAGGCCGATGCGGTTCACCACGCGGTGGGCGGGCACCTTG
>SSGN01000203.1 GCA_008016945.1 Flavobacteriales bacterium | reverse complement strand
GTCATTGTATGACCCCTCCGGCACAGCCCGCATCCGGAACAGCGCGAAGACCTTCGGCCGTATCAGCAGCATCGATGCCTTCTACTCGCTGAAACCCGTGATCTTCTCCCAGGAACAAGGGCAGCTCGCCGTATTGGACAACACACTGGCCGTGCAGGGCAGCGTGCTCAACCTGCCGCGCAACGGCTATCCGCAGGTGGTGCTTGCCTGCGCCAGCGTTCAGAACGGCTTCTGGTTCTTCGACCAGCAGGAACTGGAGCTGATCCGCGTGAATGCCCAACTGCGCAAGCTGGCCAACACAGGGCGGCTCGACCAGCTACTCGGTATCACGCCCGCACCCACGGCCATGCAAGAGCACGACAGCCGCCTGTATGTGAACGACCCCGCCCAGGGCCTCCTCGTGTTCGACCTGTTCGGCACCTACGTGCGAACGATCCCGTTGACGAACATCACCTGTTTCGAGGTGCGCGGCGATTCGATCCACTACCTCCAGGATGGCGCCATACAGATCTACGACATGCGCTCCTTCGCCACCGACACACTAACGATCCCCGATGCATTGCGCACCGACATGCTCGGCTTCCGGATCGAAAGAGGTCGCCTGTACGTGCATACCCCCACGGGTATCGCGCTGCACCAGCTGCACACCCCGCGCTGAGACCGACGCCGGCACAAGGGTCCACGACTTTTCCACAACACTCGCGCCGATCGGCGAGGCGGGTATCTTCGCATTCCTCTTTCAGCCCTCATCATGCATATCGCGATCGCAGGTAACATCGGCTCTGGCAAGACCACCCTCACCCAACTGCTGGCCAAACACTACAAGTGGGACCAACTGCAAGAGGCCGTTGACAACAACCCCTACCTGTTCGACTTCTACAAGGACATGCAGCGGTGGAGCTTCAACCTGCAGATCTTCTTCCTCAACTCCCGTTTCGAGCAGTTGCTGGACATCCGCCGCAGCGGTCGCAACGTGATCCAGGACCGCACGATCTACGAGGACGCCTTCATCTTCGCGCCCAACCTGCACGCCATGGGGCTGATGACCACGCGCGATTTCGAGAACTACTTCCGCCTGTTCCAGAACATGGACAGCGCGATCCAGCCGCCCGACCTGCTGATCTACCTGCAGGCTCCGGTGGACAAACTGGTGAAGCAGATCAGCGAACGCGGCCGCGAGTATGAGAACAGCATCAGCATCGAATACCTGAAGCGGCTGAACGAACGCTACGACGCCTGGATCGAGAAGTACGACAAGGGCAAGTTGCTGGTGATCGATGTGGAGGACAACAGCTTCCACAACGACCCGGAGGACCTCGGCCGCATCATCAGCCGCATCGATGCGGAGATCCACGGCCTGTTCCCGATGGAACCCTCTGGCGCCAAGAGCGAGGTGAAGGTGATCACGATCGGAAAGCCCGCTACCACGAACGGAAAGGCAACGTCCAAACCAGTCGGCAAGGCCGTGTCGAAACCTGCGGGCAAGGCCGCTGCTGCGCCGGTGAAGACCAGTGCGAAGAGCAAGCCCGCAGCGAAAAAGGCGGTGGCGAAGAAGGCGGTGGCGAAGAAGCGGTGAGCGCACGCTTTCCGGCGTTGATCCGTGACATGGTCCGCATCTTTGACAGCAGCCCATGCGAATATCGATCCACGCGCTCTTCCTTTTGTCCGCGCCGTTCTGCCCTTCGTTGCTGACCGGCCAGAACTACATCCGGTATCATCAGGAAGCGCTAGAGGTGTACGCGGACATGCTGGACGGCAACCCTACTTCCGCCCTGCAAAAGCTCCACGATCTGGAGCGGCGCTATGCGCTTCTTCCACCGGAGACCTATGCAGCGGCGTTCAATGCGTGTGCGCTCGGTGACACTGCGACCGCAGCACGCTACTTTCTCAAAGCCGCTGAACAAGGTTCAGCGCTTTGGATGTGGCTCGATCGCGAAAAACTGATACCCGTTCTCGATACGACCTGGTTCGACGCGCTGGAGCGCAGATGCGTCACGGTCCAAGCGGAACACATGCCTTGGGCCGACGGACCGAACCCCGGGAGACCGGTGCCCACCACACGCATCGGGCTGCGTTACCAGTTCGTGATCGATTCCTTGAGCCGGGAATACGGTGGGTACGGACATGAACTGAACGGCCATCCGGAAGCTCAAGCGGTGCTGCGCGACGTCATCCATCAACACGACCTCGTGTTGGACAGTATCGTGGCCGGTCAACTCCCTGTGCCATCCATTCAACGGTATGGCATGAACAGCGACTTCGAAACCTTCCTCTTCCACGTAACACCGGAGCACCTCCATGCGCGACGCAGGACATTGCGCAAGTGGCTGAAGAAGGGCCTGATCTTCCCACGCACATACGCCACGTGCCACGATCAACTCGCACGATCCAGAGGTGCACTTCATCCGTACGGCGTTCTTCTCGGGTTCGAGGAGAACGAGCTACTCCCCGGCTATGCGAAGCGTCGACATGCGATCGGTATGGGCGATGATCAGTTGGACATGTTCCGGTTCCACTGGTGGATCGAGTGACCCCCACAACGCAGCAGCCCCGCCGATCGGCGGGGCTGCTGCGTTCAGTTGCGGATCGTTCAGTGCGTGTGCGCGTCCGTGGTCGTCTCCACCACGTTCGCCACTTCGACCTTTTGTACCGGCTCGTTGCTGCTGTGGGCCACATGACCGGCCTCATTGATGTGCGGAGCGATGATCAGCGCCACGATGGAGGTCAGCTTGATGAGGATGTTCATCGAGGGGCCCGAGGTGTCCTTGAAGGGGTCGCCCACGGTATCACCGGTCACTGCGGCCTGGTGCGGAGCGCTCGGCTTGTCGGCCTTGTGCTTGTAGTACATGGTGCCGTCGATGTCCACGCCTTTCTCGAAGCTCTTCTTGGCGTTGTCCCAAGCACCACCGGCGTTGTTCTGGAACATGCCCATGAGCACCCCGCTCACGGTGATACCGGCGAGCAGGCCACCCAGTGCCTCGGGGCCGGCGAGGAACCCAACGATGATCGGAGCCAAGAGCGCCAGTGCACCTGGTGCGATCATCTCGCGGATCGAAGCCTGGGTGCTGATGGCCACGCACTTCTCGTACTCGGGCTTGGCCTTGCCTTCCATGATGCCAGGGATCTCGCGGAATTGGCGGCGCACTTCCTTCACCATGTCCATTGCGGCTTTGCCAACGGCGCTGATCGCGAGGCTGCTGAAGAAGAAGGGGATCATGCCACCCACGAACAGCATGGCCAACACATCGGCCTTGTAGATGTCGATACCGCTGATGCCACTCATGCCCACGTAGGCCGCGAACAGCGCGAGGGCGGTGAGTGCTGCGGAAGCGATGGCGAAGCCTTTGCCCGTGGCGGCGGTGGTGTTGCCCACGGCGTCCAGGTTGTCGGTGCGCTCACGCACTTCCTTCGGCAGGCCGCTCATTTCGGCGATGCCACCGGCGTTGTCGGCGATGGGACCGAAGGCGTCGATGGCGAGTTGCATGGCGGTGGTGGCCATCATGCCAGCGGCCGCGATGGCCACTCCGTACATGCCTGCCAATGCGAACGAACCCCAGATGCCGGCGGCAAGGATCAGGATCGGCAACACGGTGCTCTCCATGCCCATGGCCAGACCACCGATCACGTTGGTGCCGTGGCCCGTGCCGCTCTTGCGCACGATGCTCAATACCGGGCGACGGCCCATGCTGGTGTAGTACTCGGTGACCATGCTCATCAGCGTGCCAACGACGAGGCCGAGCATGATGGCCCAGAACACATTCATGCTGGTGATCTCCGTGGAAACACCGTTCCGCACGAACTGCATGGTTCCGGGTAGCATCCATTGAACGAGCGGGTAGCTGGTGATCGCCACCAGGATCATGGAACCCAGGTTGCCTTTGTTCAAGGCCGCCATCACGCTGTCGCTGTCCTTGTTGATCTTCACGAAGAAGGTACCGACGATGGAGAACAACACGCCCAGACCGGCGATCACCATCGGGAGCAGGATCGGGGCCATGCCGCCGAAGTTGTCGGCGCTCACCACCTCGCGGCCGAGCACCATGGTAGCGAGCATGGTGGCCACATAACTACCGAAGAGGTCGGCACCCATGCCGGCCACGTCGCCCACGTTGTCACCCACGTTGTCGGCGATGGTCGCGGGGTTGCGGGCGTCATCCTCGGGGATACCGGCTTCCACCTTGCCCACGAGATCGGCGCCCACGTCGGCGGCCTTGGTATAGATACCGCCACCCACACGGGCGAAGAGCGCAATGGACTCCGCTCCAAGGCTGAAGCCGGCGAGCACTTCCAGGCATTGCATCATGCTATCGCCGTTCACCATACCGTCGGTAACGTACATCTTCAAGAACACGATGAACAGCGTGCTGAGGCCGAGCACGGCCAGACCAGCCACGCCGAGGCCCATCACGGTACCGCCGGTGAAGCTCACCTTGAGCCCTTGTGCCAGGCTGGTGCGCGCGGCTTGTGTGGTACGCACGTTCGCTTTAGTGGCGATGCTCATGCCGATCCATCCGGCGAAGGCACTGAAGAAGGCACCGATCAGGAAGGCGATGGCGATGACCCAATCCGTGTGCTTAGCAACAGCTTCCAGTTCCGCGCTCCAAGCGAGCAGGACCGCGGCGATCACGGCGAATACGCCCAGTACTTTCCATTCGGCTTTAAGGAAGGCGCTCGCACCGCGAGCGATGTAGCCCGCGAGCTCCTTCATGTTGGCATCACCAGCATCCTGCTTGTTCACCCACATGGCCTTGCCGATCATGACCACCAGGCCAACCAATCCCATCAGGGGGATGTAGTACATCAGTTCACTTCCCATCTTCCTTGTTGTGTATGTCTTTGTGTCTCAACGCTTTTCATCCCAATGATGCCAAGCGGGGCGCGAAAATAGGAAATGGCTTGGAACTCAGGGTGGACTGGAACACTGGCGCAGCGGACAACCGCCGTTGGGCCGTGCCCCTTCGTGTGCGTTCGACCATCAATCCTGTAGGCAACGGATGCAGAACCCGCTCCGCTTGTAGTAGCCGTAGCGCCCTACGCCTGCATTTGAGCTACTGAGCCTACGATACCACGCGTAGTTGAACTCGCCATAGTCAGACGAACTCCACCAATATCCGATGCTGCCCGCGTTGAAGAACGTGCCAGCCGAGAAACCGTCGCGGTTGCCGCTGGCGAGACCCGAGAAGCCACTTTCATTCGTGGCACCGGCGTTGGGTGCGTTCCATGAAGCCGTTGCCTTCATCATGCCCCCGACGTTCTCCGTCTCACCCCGCACCCCGATATCGTTCACTTCATCCGCAGAAATACCCAGCGTATTCTCCAGTTGCTTCCACTCCTCATCCGAGGGCACGTGCCAGCCGAGAGGGCAAACGCCACGCACATCCATGGCCGCGAACCAGTTGTAGAGCTTGCCGTACGTGGTCCCGTGGACGGCGTTGTTCTCGTAGTTGCACCACGCACCCGTGTTCTGGGACCGCCACTCGTTATTGCCGGTCACGTTGGGAATTTCGCTACCGTCGCTGTAGTGGCTGGTCTTCAAGTTGCTGGCCATCCAGCATTGGTCGCCGATCCGCAAGGTGGCGTACATATTGCCATCGATGTCGGTCACCGTGGGGGCTTCCGGGCATGCGGCGGCGTAGAAGAAGAACGTGCGTGTGGCCGACAGGAAGGGCGTTTCCTGCAGCACCCCGCAGAACAGGGCGGTGTCGTTGGAGGCATAGCCGATGTAGCGCAGCCCATCACCCGGCTGCCAGGTGAACAGCGAGCGATCGGACTTGGGCCTGCCCTCCTTGGTGGGCGTGCCCCCTGCGCCGAGGTGGCTCAGCGTGCCGTTCGCGCTGCCGGTCCCTTCCACGGCCACCAAGCGCTGTGCATGGCGCTGGCCGTTCTGCTCCACGCTCACGATGTGCAGGCCCGGCATGCCGCTGGTGTAGCGGAACCGATGCTGCCCCGGAGTCGCTTCCACGCGTTGTGAGGCCACCAAGCGGCCCGTGGCATCATGCACCATCAACAGCATTTCGCCGCCGGTGGAGGCCACTTCCATATCGGTACTGCCACGGAACGGGTTGGGCAGGCTGCGGATCGGGTCCACATGGCTGGCGAAGTCGCGCATGCCGGTGGAGAGGCCCAGCACGAGCACCGTGTCAGGATAGAGCAGCAGCGTGTCGCCACCGGCATCGAGGTTCTGCACCAAGATGCTGTCCAAGGCGATGGGCGAGCCGTTCAGGTCGCCTGCAAAGGTGATTGTGATCTGCGCAGCGAGTGCTGCGGGCAGCAGGGGGGTGAGTGCGAGAGGGAGGTATCGGAGAGCGCGCATCATGTTCGGAGCGGGAGGGAGCTTTCCCGAGGAAGCACAGATCCTACTTCACCACGTACATCACCTCCTTCACCGCTTTCACCACGCGGGCCACGCTGGGGAGCGATGCTTCGATGAGCGTGGGCGTGAACGCCAGCGGCACATCGGCCTGGTTCACGCGGAAGACGGGTGCATCGAGGTGGTCGAAGGCGTCCTTCTGCACGCGGTAGGCCACTTCGCTGCTGATGCTGCCGAAGGGCCAGTTCTCGTCCACCACCACCAAGCGGTTGGTCTTCTTCACGCTCTTGATGATGGTGGCGTGGTCCAGCGGACGGATCGTGCGCAGGTCGATCACCTCGGCGCTGATGCCCTCCTTGGCCAGTTCCTCGGCTGCGCCCAGGGCCACCTTCATCATCTTGTTGAAGGATACGATGGTCACGTCGGTGCCTTCGCGCTTCACATCGGCCACGCCGATGGGCAGCAGGTACTCGCCATCGGGCACCTCGCCCTTGTCGCCGTACATGCGTTCGCTCTCCATGAAGAGCACGGGGTCGTTGTCGCGGATGGCGGCTTTGAGCAGGCCTTTGGCATCGTACGGATTGCTGGGGCTGATCACCTTCAGGCCGGGGATGTTGGCGTACATGGCCTCGAAGCTCTGGCTGTGGGTGGCGGCCAGCTGGCCTGCGCTGCCGTTGCCGCCGCGGAACACGATGGGCACGTGGAACTGCCCGCCGCTCATCTGCAGCATCTTGGCCGCGTGGTTGATGATCTGGTCGGCTGCCAGGATGGCGAAGTTCCAGGTCATGAACTCCACGATAGGGCGCAGCCCGTTCATGGCAGCCCCCACACTGATGGCGCTGAAGCCCAGTTCGGCGATGGGCGTATCGATCACCCGTTTCTCGCCGAACTCCGCCAGCATGCCCTTGCTCACCTTGTAGGCACCGTCGTACTCGGCCACCTCCTCGCCCATGAGGAACACGCTGGGATCTCGGCGCATCTCTTCGCTCATGGCCTCGCACAGGGCCTCACGCATCTGTATCGTACGCATCGGGAACGGGTATTTCGAGGTTCGGGCGCGGGGTTGCGGGCCGCGGATCCGCTTTTCAAGCTATCGTTGAGAGTATCGTCCTTGGGATAAGGCGGCGCGAAGGTAGTACCGGGGCCATGTCGCTCCTCCACCATCGGTCATCCATCACTCGGGCGCTGGTACCTATTTTCGCCGCCCACTCACCGACCGCTTTTGGTGAGCCGACCATCCCAAACATGAAGATCCTCGTTCTCCTCAGCCAGGTGCCGGATACCACGGCCCGGATCGCCTTCGCCAATGGCAACACGCAGTTCGATGCCAACGGTGTCACCTTCATCGTGAACCCCTACGACGAGTGGTACGCCCTGGTGCGCGCCCTGGAACTGAAGGAGGCCGCTGGTGCGGGCTCGGTGACCACCATCACCGTGGGTGGTGCGGACACCGAAGCCACCATCCGCAAGGGGTTGGCGATCGGTGCCGACGAGGCCGTTCGCGTGGATGCCCAGCCCACCGAGGCGCTGCAAGTGGCCGAACAGGTGGCCGCCTACGCCAAGGGCAAAGGCTTCGTCCTGATCCTGGCCGGCAAGGAGACCATCGACCACAACGGTGGCCAGGTGGGTGGCATGGTGGCGGAGCTGCTCGACCTCCCCTATGTGGCCCTGGCCAGCAAGCTTGATGTGGCCGCCGGCAAGGCGACCATCGAGCGCGATGTTCCCGGAGGGGTGGAGGTGGTGGAATGCGCCCTTCCCTTGGTGCTCAGCGCCGCCAAAGGCATGGCCGAACAACGGATCCCCAACATGCGCGGGATCATGGCGGCCCGCACGAAACCCTTGACCGTGGTGCCCGCTGCGGCCACGGACAACGTCGCGGCCACGGCAAGTTTCGAACTACCGCCCGCCAAGGGTGCCGTGAAGATGATCCCTGCCGACGAGGCCGGGAAACTCATCGAACTGCTGCATACCGAAGCCAAGGTGATCTGAGGTTCACCACTGCGGCACCGCGAATACAGAAAAGACAGGAAAATGCACACGGATCGTCGGCCCCGAGGGTGGATGATCACGAACCGATAAAAGCATGAGCACGATCGTTTTCATCGATACCCGGGGAGAAAAACTCCCCAAGGCCGCCCAAGAGGCGGTGACCTACGCCAGCAAGCTCGCTGGTGCACCCGTTACCGCCGTGACCTTCGGCGGGGCGCAAGGCCTCGACAGCCTCGGTGCGCAGGGAGCGTCCAAGGTGGTGGTGGCGCGTGGCGTAACGGCGGTGGATGGCCAACAACTGACCAAGCTGGTGACGGAGGTGGCCGCCAAGGAAGGGGCCGACACCATCGTGTTCGTTCACGATGGCACCGGTAAGAGCGTGGCCCCGCGGGTGGCCGCCAAGCTGAAGGCCGCTCACGTGGCCGGCGCACTGGGCCTGCCCGAAGGCGGTAAGTTCAAGCGCAACGTGTTCAGCGGCAAGGCTCAGGCCTGGCTGCAGGTCTCCAGCGCCAACAAGGTGATCAGCCTGATGCCGAACTCCATCCCCATCGGGAAGGATGGTGGGAGCGCCACCGTGGAGGAATACACCGGAGACCTGGGCCCTGCGCGGGTGACCCTGAAGGAGGTGCGCAAGGCCGGGGGGGGCGTGCCCCTGCCCGAAGCGGAGCTGGTGGTGAGCGCCGGACGTGGCATGAAAGGGCCCGAGAACTGGGGCATGGTGGAGGAGCTGGCCAAGGAGCTGGGGGCCGCCACCGCATGCAGCCGCCCGGTGGCCGACATGCACTGGCGTCCGCACCACGAGCACGTGGGACAGACCGGCGTGGCCATCCGTCCGAACCTGTACATCGCCATCGGTATCAGCGGGGCCATCCAACACCTGGCCGGGGTGAACCAGAGCAAGGTGATCTGCGTGATCAACAACGATCCCGAAGCGCCCTTCTTCAAGGCCGCCGACTATGGTGTCGTGGGCGATGCGTTCCAGATCCTTCCCAAACTGATCGAAGCGGCGAAGAAGCTGAACGCGGAGCGTTAAGATCGAGTTGACTGTCGGTGGTTCGCTGTCGGCAGTGCGCCATTGGCACGGTCTGCCGTACGCCGAACCGCCAACTGCATTCCTCTCCCTATCTTCACGGCCCCGCCGCGCATGGACAAGGTCGAGCTTCGCTTCTTACGGATCACCTATAGCCACACGCATGCTGGCGCATATGCCCTGATCCTTGCAGAGGTCGTGGGCGACCGTCGACTGCCGATCATCATCGGTGGCGTGGAGGCCCAGGCCATCGCCATCCGGGTGGAGAACATCAAGCCTGCCCGCCCACTGACGCACGACCTCTTCAAGAACATGTCCGACACCCTCGGCATCCACCTGAAGGAGGTCATCATCAACGACCTGGTCGAGGGCATCTTCCACGCCAAGCTCGTGTTGGAGCAAAATGGCCAAGAAGCGGAGATCGATGCCCGCAGCAGCGATGCCATCGCCCTGGCGCTGCGCTTCGATTGCCCGATCCACACCTACGAATTCATCCTTAGCGCCGCAGGCCTGAAGGTGGTGGAAGGGGAAGAGGAGGCCACGGCCGACACCAAGTCCGGGAAGGGCGAGAAGGAGCCATCCGCGCTAAGTATCGAGGAACTGCGCAGCGGATTGGAAGAAGCACTGGACAATGAGGATTATGAGCGCGCTTCCATGCTACGCGACGAGATCAAGAAACGCGAGGGAACGAACTGACCATTCCTGTGGACGCGTGCTCCCAACACGTGGGCCGGTCGGTGAAGAATTCGCGGCCTACCGGGGCAACCCTGCCCAGTTCCGCAGGTCTACAGCATAGCCCCCGGGTATGTGGCGTTCCGACCCAGCCGCTATCTTTGACCAGACCTGATCGATGACACCTCGCTACCGTCGTTCCGCCCTGCTCCTACTGGCCACCATGGTCCTGGTCGGCACGGCGCATGCTCAGTATTTCCGGCAGTCGAGCTACTGGAAGACCCAGCGCCAAGAACTAAGCCTGGGCTTCGGCATCTCCAACTTCCTCGGTGAGCTCGGTGGCCGTAACCAGATCGGCTCACCCTTCGTGTGGGACCTGGAGCTGAGCCAGACCAGGCCCGCCGTGCATTTCGACTATCGCTACTACGTGGCCCAACGCATGGCGATGCGGGCGCGCATGACCTATGGTGTCATGGCCGGGAACGACAACCTGACCTCGGAACCCTTTCGGATGAACCGGAACTTGAACTTCAAGTCGGACATCTATGAAGCCTCGCTCGTGTTCGAGTTCCATGCCTATCAAGAAGAGCTCGGGCACATCCACGACCTGCGGGGCGTCCAAGGGCAGAAGTCGACACGGATAGGTCTCTACGCCTTCGCCGGCATCGCCGGTTTCCATTTCGACCCCAAGGCGCAATTCCAGAATACCTGGGTACGCCTGAAGCCCATGGGGACCGAGGGCCAGGGACTACCCGGTGGACCGGAGGAATACTCCAATTTCGCCTTCGGCATCCCCGTTGGCATCGGAGTGCGCAAAGCCCTGTCCAAACAGATGAGCATCGGCCTGGAGATCCAGTACACCAAGACCTTCACCGACTACATCGACGATGTGAGCTCGTTGTACTACGACAACGACGCGATCCGTGCGGCAAATGGTGCGGAAGCCGCCTTCCTGGCCGACCCCAGCCTGCACTTGGCCACGCTCACCGAATACACCAACCCCACCGCCGTTGGCCAGCAACGCGGCGACTCCAACGACATGGACGCCTATCTCTTCATGAAGGCGCAGGTCCACTATAAGTTGACGAAGTACAAGTCCAGCGGCAAGAAATACCGCACCCGGATCCGCCGTCAGAAGATCGTGTTCTAATACCATTCGGACACCCATACCGGCCGTATCGCGGAACGGGCCGATCCGTACGACCTGCTTATGGTGACCGCTCCCCGTAGTTCCGGACCTCGGCAGCGATGCGTCCGGTCCACCTCTTCGCCCGTCGTATCGTCCTGTGAAAAGGTCCCTTCACCTCCCTGGCCTACGCCATGCTGCGAAAGCAGGCCGGACCTCGGTGGCACACACGCCTGCGCACGAGGTGTTGCGGAGCAGCATGGAACATGGGTCGTACACCTGATGGGGAACAACATGCACCACTCCCACCCGCCCCTGTGGGTGCTCGATGGCCGGTGCGGTTCGCCCCTGCGTCTGGAGAATGGCTACCCTGCGGCTTTCGCGGAACGCATGGCCACCAGATAGACCGCGGCCCCCAACCCCACGATCACCAAGCTACCGATGGTGAAGGTCGGCTTGAACACGAGCAGGTTGAGGCAGAAGGCCAGGGCGCACACCATGTACAGCGCGGGGATCCAGGGATAGCCCACGGCGCGATAGGGGCGTTCCACCCCGGGCTCACGCTTCCGCAGGATGAAGATGCCGGCGATGGTGACCACATAGAAGAGCAACGAGGCGAAGGTGGCGTAGTCCAACAGGTCGCCATAGGTGCCGCTGAAACAGAGCATGCACGACCACAGGCACTGGACCCATAGCGCCCACTGGGGCACCCCCTTGGCGCTCAACACCCCGGCCTTCTTGAAGAACAGCCCTTCCTTGGCCATGGCATAGTACATGCGTGGCCCCACCAGCACATAGCCGTTGATGCAGCCGAAGGTGCTCACCATGATGAGGATGGCCATCACCGAAACGGCGGCGGGCCCCATGATGACCTGCGCGGCGGCCGTGCCCACGCGGTCGGCCTCGGCGTGCATGATCTCCTGCGCGGGCAATAGTGCCAAGTAGGTGATGTTGGCCAACACGTACAGCCCGGTGACCAGGAAGGTGCCCAGGGCTAGGCTGCGTGGGATGTTGCGTTGCGGCTCCTTCACTTCGCCGGCGATGAAGGTGATGCTGTTCCAGCCGTCGCTGCTGAAGAGCGAGCCCACCATGGCCACGCCCAACGCACTGAGCAACGCCGCGCCGGTGAGCGGGTTCACCACCCCATCGGCACCACGGGTGAAAGCCTGCCAGCCTTGACCGAGGTTGGTGGCCAACACCTCGGTACCGAGGCCCACGGCCAGGCCCGCCACGATGAGGGCCAGCACCGCCGCGATCTTGGCCGCGGTGAAGATGCTGGTGAAGGTCTTGCTGCTCTCCACCCCGCGGGTATTGAACCAGGTGAGCAGGATGATGGCCGACACCGCGTACAGTTGTGCGGCGCTGACCCGCACCGGTCCGAGGGTGAGGAGGATGTTCTCCGGCGAGAGCACCGGGAAGAACACCGCACTGAACTTGGCGAAGGCCACGGCCACGGCAGCGATGATGCCCGAGGTGATCACGGTGAAGGCGGTCCAACCATAAAGGAAGGCCACCAGCTTGCCGTAGGCGCGGTGCAGGTACACGAACTGCCCACCGGCCTTGGGCATCATGCCCGCCAGCTCACCATAGCTCAGGGCGGCCAGTACGGTGAGCACCCCGGCCACCACCCAGGCCACGAGCATCCAGGCCGGTGACCCCAGATCGCGCAGCATGCCCGCGCTCACGATGAAGATGCCGGAACCGATCATGGAACCCGCCACGAGCATGGTGGCATCCCACAGGCCGAGGGAGCGATGGAATTGGCTCATGCCGTTGGGTCAAAGCCCCCGCTGGAGCTTGCTGTTCTTCTGCCCATAGGCGAAGTAGATCACGATGCCGATCGCCATCCAGATCACCAGACGGATCCATGTATCGACCGGCAGGAACACCATCTGCAACAGGCAGATCAGCGCTCCGAGGATGGGGACCAAGGGAACCCACGGTGTACGGAAGGGCCGTGCCATTTCAGGCCGTGAACGGCGCAGCACGATGATGCCCACGCACACGATCACGAAGGCGAGCAAGGTGCCGATGCTCACCAGCTCGCCCAGCAGGCCGATCGGGAACAGACCGGCGATCACTGCGGCCACCGAACCGGTGAGGATGGTGGTGATATGCGGCGTCTTGTACTTCGGATGCACCTTGGAGAACACCGGCGGTAGTAGCCCATCACGGCTCATGCTGAAGAAGATGCGCGGCTGCCCCATCAGCATCACCAGGATCACGGAACTGAGGCCGGCGATGGCGCCGACCTTGATCAGCGGTGCCAGCCAGGCCAGTGCTCCTCCCGCCGAATCGATGGCCAGCGCGATCGGAGCGGGAACATTCAACTCGGTATAATGCACCATGCCGGTCATGACCGCTGCGGTGACCACATAAAGGATGGTACAGACCAGCAGGGAGTACAGGATGCCCTTGGGCATGTCCTTCTGCGGGTTCTTCGCTTCCTGCGCGGCCGTGCTCACGGCATCGAAACCGATGTACGCGAAGAAGATCACCCCTGCACCGGCAAGGATGCCCTGCCAGCCGAACCGCGAAACACCGGTAGCCGCATCCGTGACCCGATCGGGGATGTATGGGAACCAGTTGGCCGTTTCCACGTAGGCCATTCCGAAGAAAATGAACAGCAGGATCACGGCGAGCTTCAACAGCACGATGATGTTGTTGAACCCGGCGGACTCCTTGATACCACGCACCAGCAACCAGGTCATCACGGCGACGATCACCACCGCCGGCAGATTGATGATGGCCCCGGTGGCATGCCAACCCGTGGGATCGTGGATGAACGGTGCCGAGGTGAGCGCAGCAGGCAGATGGATGCCGAAACCTTCGAGGAAGCTGACCACGTATCCGCTCCAGCCCACGGCCACCGTGCTGGCGCCGAAGAGGTACTCCAGGATGAGGTCCCAGCCGATGATCCACGCGAGGAACTCACCGAGCGTGGCATACGAATAGGAATAAGCACTGCCACTGATCGGCAGCATGGAAGCGAACTCGGCGTAGCACAAGCCGGCGAAAAGGCAACCCAGGCCCGATACGATGAACGAAATGGTGAGCGCAGGCCCGGCATGGTTGGCCGCCGCCGTACCCGTGAGCACGAAGATGCCCGTACCGATGATGGCTCCGATCCCCAAGGCCACCAGGTTCGTCGCCGAGAGCGTACGTTTCAACGCGTGTTCTCCTTCGGCCTCTCCGGCCTTCAGGAGTTGTTCCACTGACTTGGTGGCAAAAAGCTTGTTCGCCATGGGATACGTGCTGGGGTTGGGGCGGAAAGATGCGGCTTTGATGGCACACCACCAAGCGTTCAGGCAAATGCACATGGCGGATCGGGCAGCGCGATGGACGTGTACGAAGTTGACCCGGACGTAGGTACTTTGGGCCCGCTACCGGGCAAAGCACCGCTGCCAGCCAAGCACCATGAAACTCGACGAGACCCAGATCCTGCGATCGTTCAGCCCCGGGCGCGTGCTGCTGCCCGTGGTGATCGGCCTGGGCTTCACCGCCTTCCTGCTCTGGCGTGGTGCGGACTGGAATGCGCTGGACGGCATCCGATGGACATGGCACACCACCTTTTGGATGCTGTTGGCGGCCTTGAGCGTGGTGGTGCGCGACTACGCGTACATGGTGCGCATACGGCTGCTCACCGACCGGGAGCTCACCTGGAGCCGCAGCTTCGTGGTGATCATGCTCTGGGAGTTCGCCTCGGCCCTGGCACCCGGCATGATCGGCGGGGGCTTCCTCTTCGCCATCCTCATCCTCACGCGCGAGGGCATCGAGGCGGGCAAGAGCATCACCATCATCACCTTCACCTCGTTCCTCGATGGCATCTTCCTGGCGGTGATGGCCCCGACGATGTACTTCATCGTGGGTCGTGAGGCGCTCTTCGCCGGGGTGGACACGAGCGATGGCGCGGCCGACACCGGATTCTTCGTCTGGTTCTGGATGGTGTACTTCGGCATCCTCGCCTACAAACTGTTCGTGGGTTATGCGCTCTTCGTGAACCCCGTGTTCGTGAAACGTGCGCTCGTGGGATTGTTCTCCGTTCCGCTCCTACGGCGCTGGCGGCGCAACATGGTCACCACCGGTGACCAGCTGATCACCGCGGCGAACGGTCTTAAACGGCGGAACTGGGATTATTGGTGGCCAGCCCTGGTCGCCACCTTCGCCTCCTGGACAGCCCGTTACACCATCGTCAACTGCATCCTTCATGCCTTCCACCCGAGCGATGGGCTGAACGATGCGGTGATCTATGGCAAGCAGGTGGTCATGGGCATCATCATCCTGCTGAGCCCCACCCCGGGTGGCAGCGGCCTGGCCGAGTTCATCTTCAACGACTTCCTCGGCATGTTCATCGCCACCGGTCTGGCACCCGCACTGGCCTTGCTGTGGCGGCTGATGAGCTACTACCCGTACATCCTCATCGGCATCATCATTCTCCCCCGGTGGATCCGTCGCAACATCATACGCGATACCACCACCTCGGCGTGATACGGCGGTTTCCTCCTACATTCACGCGCCTTACCAACTCACATGGAACGATTCTCGGGCCTCATCGGCATCGCCCTCATCCTCGGGCTGGCCTACCTGGCGAGCAACAACCGCAAGGCCATCAACAAACGGCTCGTGATCAGCGGGCTGCTGCTGCAGACCACCATCGCATTGCTGGTGATGAAGGTGCCACCGATCACCGCCTTCTTCCAATGGCTGGGCAAGGGCATGGAGAAGATCGAACACTACTCGCGGCAAGGGGCCTCCTTCGTGTACGGAGGGATCATCGCGCAGCAGCCCGATGGCAGCATGGGTAACTACATGGGCGGGGGCTTCGTGTTCGCTTTCAACATCACGGCCACCATCATCCTGGTGTGCGTGCTGGTGGCGATCCTCTACCACATCGGCTTCATGCAGCGCGTGGTGGCCATCATCGCCAAGGGCATGAACTTCATCATGCGTGTGAGCGGCGCCGAAGCCCTGAGCAACGTGGCCAGCGCCTTCGTTGGCCAGGTGGAGGCGCAGGTGATGATCCGCCCCTACCTGAAAGGCATGACGAAGAGCGAGCTGCTCGCCAGCATGAGCGGGTCGTTGGCCTGTATCGCGGGCGGTATCCTGATCGTGTATGTGAACATGGGCGCCGCAGCGGGCATGGACCTGGCCCCGAAGCTGATCACCGCCAGCCTGATGGCCGCACCTGGCGCGTTGGTGATCAGCAAGATCGTGTTCCCCGAAACGGAGAAGAGCGAGACCATGGGCACCGTGAAGCTGGAGGTGAAGAGCAACTACACCAACGTGATCGACGCCATCGGCCACGGCGCCGGCGACGGTTTCAAGATCGCCATGAACGTGATCGCCATGCTCATCGGTTTCATCGCCCTGATCGCGTTGATCGACGGTATCCTCGGCTGGGCCGGGCACCTGTTCAACCCCGACTTCCACTTGAGCTTGAACTGGATCTTCGGCAAGATCTTCACCCCCTTCACCTGGGCCATGGGCGTACCTGCCGAGGATGTGACCAACGTGGCCACGTTGCTGGGCCAGAAGCTCACCGTGAACGAGTTCGTGGCCTTCAAAAGCCTTACGGACAAGGCCGTGCCCGTGGTCACCGAGAAGGGCCTGCTGATCACCAGCTTCGCCATCTGCGGCTTCGCCAACTTCAGCAGCGTGGGCATGCAGATCGGCGGCATCGGCGAACTGGCCCCCACCCGCCGCGCGGACCTCGCCCAACTCGGCCTGAAGGCGCTGTTCTGCGGCACCATGGCGAGTTACCTGAGCGCGACCATCGCGGGGATCGTGATGTAGGACCCAAAGGAACTCCGCAGTGGACCCTCTTCTGGATCTGGTGAGCCAGCCGTTCCGCTGGTTGCTGGGTCGTACAGGTGGATCCATCCGGTTCGTGTACGGAACGGTCATCCTGAAACTGCGGCTGACCAAGCGACGCTCATACGTCTACCGCGAATACCTGAACAGCCTGGATGTTCCCGACGATCCGCTGTTCGACCGCGATGCGCACCCGTTCAACAACATGGCCGTGGGAATTGGCTCTTTGTTGCTATTGGTCGTCCTGGCATAGGGCTGCTGATCGATCCGTCCCACCTTCGCCGACGCCCCGCTCAACGCTTACCTTCAACCCATGCGGATCAAACACACCCTTCTCCTATCAGCCCTCTGCCTCTCCACCCTGGCTTCGGGCCAGGCCGCGAAGCTGAAGTCCGGCACCCCGTTCACCCGGGTGCCCAAGAACACCACCGGCGATGTGTATGCCGTGATGGCCGGTGTGTTGGCGCCTGATGGGGAAGCCCTGCTCTATGTGGAGGACAACCTGGTGCCCAAGGTGGTGCGCGTGGATCCCGCCATGAACCTTGCCGAAGAACTGGTGCTGCAGAACCAACCCTTCGACGGCCTCTCGTGGACCGGCGTGGCACCCTTCGTCGCCGACGGCACCTTGTACTGCCTACTGGCAAGCAACACCAAGAAGACCACCGAATACGCCATCGGACAGGCAGGGGCCGACGGCCGCCCGGCCCTGAACACCCTGCGGCGGGTGGCCAGTAGCGAGATCCTGTACAAGAACGACCCCACCACCACCCTGCCCTACCGGCCACAACCCGACCCGATCCTCTTCTCCCAGGGCCTGCTCTTCGCCAACACGGAGCGCATCATCGTCGCACCCGACGGAAAGCACTACCTGCTGAACAACCACACCGTGGACATGAAGGGCAACAAGCGCTTCTGGTTCTCCTACCTCGACCAGGAGTTCACCGAGCTCTGGAGCGGAACCGCCACCCTGCCCTATGCCGACGACAAGAGCCGCATCCATCAGATCACGCTGGCGAACGATGGCACGATCCACCTCCTGGCCTATGTGTTCCCTTGCGATGGGGAGGAGCGGAAAAGCGACAAGCTCTGCCACGAACTCCACCTCACCACCCTGTCCGATCATGGCAAGGTGGTCTCCGACCTCCTCGTGGAGAAGGATTTCGTTTCGAGCGCTCGCCTCTGCGAGCGTGAAGGAGGTAAGCTGTCCATGGCCATCCGCTATGGCGCCCTCACGGGCCAGCCCGGCCTGGTGCTCACCTTCGACCCGGCGGACCCCAAGCTGAAGACCACCCCCTTGGTGGACCAACGGATCCCATCGATCCACAAGACCAAACTGTTGGCCTATGGCTCCATCGAACCAGGTGCCAAGAAAGGAGCACCATCGCGCACGGCGAAGGTGCCCAACGAGGTGGTGGCGTTGATCCCTGCGTGGAACGGCCTGGTGGTGGTGGAGACCTTCCTGGAAACGAACATCCAGATCCCCGTGGGCGATGCCATCGCGATCCGTCGCCTGGCTGGTGATGTACGCGTGAGCCACGTGGCCGCCAACGATTCCATCCAATGGCAACACATCGCCGAGCGCGCTTTCATGACCACGGCGGGCTCGTCCTATGAAGGAGTGGAGGTCCACCTCACCGACCAGGGCCTCACCCTCCTGTACGACCATACCCCGAAGGGGCTCGATGCGATCATGGCATCGGGATCGAACCCCGAACCCGAGGCCAGCGACAGCAAGAAGGCGAAGAAGGACAAGCCCATGGCGCCCAACGAGGCCGGTGTGCTCAAAGCCACCACCCTGGATCCACGCGGTGGCGTGGTGGCCCAAGGCACCGCGCTGATGGCCGAAGGCAGCATGCCCTGCCCGTTGGGGGCCATCAGCGGCCCTGCGAGGCGGTACCTGGTGAAGGGCTTCGACCGCAAGAACAGCTACACCTTCTCGCTGATCGACGCCTCGGTGGTGGGCAAATGACCCGTGCTACGCGGTCCGCGTTGTTGATCTCTTTGTCGCACACCGCACCGTAGGCCCCGAAAGGCGCCTCTACTTTTGGCTCTTCCCATGGCCGAGAGCAACGTGCGCACCCTGCCCACCAAGATCCAGCGGTATGTCTGGGGAAAGTTGGAGCACGTACGCCGGTCCGTATGGAACAGCCAGGCGAAGAACTTCATCCTACTGGCCCTGCCCTACCAGGTGAACGCCGTGCTCACCGCGCTGATCGCGGTGGGGTACACCAAGCTGTTCCAAGCGGCCCAGCACTGGAATCATGGTCTGGTGGCACAAGACCCGAAGATGATCCTGCTCACCGCTCCACTGGCGTTCGTGGCGAGCTGGTGGTTGGTGCGCTACTTCAGCCCGATGAGCGCCGGAAGCGGGATCCCGCAACTGATGGCCGCCGTGGAAGTGGCCAAGGACGAAGAGCGGAACGACGGCAGCTGGCGCTTCCTCAACGTGCGCACCCTGCCCACCAAGATCCAGCGGTATGTCTGGGGAAAGTTGGAGCACGTACGCCGGTC
>SSGN01000004.1 GCA_008016945.1 Flavobacteriales bacterium | reverse complement strand
GGGTCCTGCGCGACATCACCCGCATCCGGGAGATCCAGTTCGAATCGCAGATTTCGTCGATGGTGTTCAAGGAAACCTCCGAAGCGGTGATGATCACCGATGTCGGTGGCGAGATCCTGGCGGTCAATCCGGCGTTTTCGCGCATTACCGGATATTCCGCCGATGAAACCGTCGGTCGCCGGCCGACGATGCTGCGTTCCGGCATGCACGATGCCGGGTTCTACACGAGTTTCTGGAGATCCCTGCAGGAGAAGGGCTACTGGCAGGGCGAAATCTACAATCGCCGCAAGAATGGCGAGATCTTCTCGGAATGGCTGACCGTCAACGCGGCCCGCGATGGGAATGGCCAGACCATCGCCTACATCGCGGTGTTCACCGATCTGTCGCGCATCCTGCAGGCCGAGCGCCGCATGTCGTATCTCGCCCATCACGACATGCTGACCGGCCTGCCGAATCGCCTACTTTTCAACGATCGTCTCGAGCAGGCCGTGGCGCAGGCGCGCCGCAACGCCGGCCGCTTCACGCTGATCTTCATCGACCTCGACCGCTTCAAGCAGATCAACGATTCCCTCGGGCATGAAATCGGGGATATCGTCCTGCGCGAGGCGGCCGCGCGTCTCGCGATGGCCGTACGCGAAGTGGATACGGTGGCACGGCTGGGCGGTGATGAATTCGTGATCATCGCCCCCGAACTGGCCGGCCACGAAGCCATTGCCGTCGTCAGCAACAAGGTCATCGATGTCGTCAGCCAGCCGATGCAGATCGATGGCAACGAGCTGTTCATCGGCGCCAGCCTGGGCTGTGCAACGTATCCCGAGCATGGTGACGAAGAGGCGCTGCTCCTCAAGCATGCCGATGCGGCGATGTACGTGGCCAAGTCGCTCGGTGGCAATACCCATGTGGTCTTCGATTCGTTCGACGGCGCACCCGGCGAGGCACTGCACCTCGAAACGGAGCTTCGCCATGCTCTCGAGCGCGGGCAGCTTCGTCTCGAATACCAGCCGCAGATCGCGGCGGCCAGCGGTCGCGTCCTCGGCGTCGAGGCATTGCTGCGCTGGGATCACCCCAAGCTCGGGCAGGTGCCGCCGGCCCACTTCATTCCCGTTGCGGAGCGCAGCGGCCTCATCCTTTCCATCGGCCAATGGGTCTTGCAGGCGGCCTGCGCGCAGCTGGCGGCCTGGGACGGCCTCGGGCTGCCATCCTTGACGATGGCGGTGAATCTTTCCCCGCGCCAGTTGCGGGATCCGCTCCTCGTCGAGAGCATCCGTTCGGCGCTGGCACGCCACGGCATTGCCGCGAACCGCCTCGAGATGGAGATCACCGAGTCGGAAATCATGCAGCACCTCGATGCGGATCGCGGGAAGCTGGCACGCCTGCGCGAGCTCGGGGTGAAGATCGCGATCGACGATTTCGGGACCGGCTATTCCAGCCTTGCCCGGCTGATGAATCTCCCGATCGACAGCCTGAAGATCGATCGCAGCTTCATCAGCGAACTGGAAAGGGAAGGCTGCTCGCGCGCCGAGGCGATCACCGCGGCGGTGCTCAACATGGGAATGGCGCTGGGTGTGCAACTGGTGGCGGAAGGCGTCGAGACCGATGCGCAGTACGCGCTGCTCTCCGGCCAGGGATGCCAGGTCATCCAGGGATTCCTGACCGGCAGGCCGATGCGGCCGGAGATGCTGTCGCTCTGGCTGTCGTCGAAGGCGGAAGCGCGCAGCCTGGCTGCCAGCGCACAGCAATGAACAAGCCGGAGGGGGATTCGATGACACGTCAAATTTTCGTACGCATGGTCGTGGCGATCATTTGGCTCAGCGGCATGCTTTTTTCGTGGCGGACACTCGCCGCCGAACCCTCGCCGGTCGTCATCGGGCTGACGGCGGAGTTCGGCGTGCAGGGAAGCCATGCGGCGCAATCGATCGAAAAGGGCATCCGGCTCGCCATCGATGAAATCAACGCGGCGGGGGGCGTACTCGACGGCCGCAAGCTGGCCCTTGAAACCGCCGATGACCGCGGCGTTCCGGCCCGCGGTGTCGACAACTACATCACCTTCGCAGGCAGGGAAGATGTCGCGGCAGTTTTCTGCGGACGCTTTTCGCCGGTGGCGATCGAGATTTCGCAGGTGGCCGGCAGGCAGCGTCTGCTGTTGCTCGATCCCTGGGCGGCGGCGGATCCGATCACGTCGAATCCGGCGGCGGGCAACAATGTGTTCCGCCTGTCCCTGATCGACACGTGGGCGATCGAGGCCATGCTGGAGGCCGCACGCAAGCGTGGCTTCAGCCGGCTCGCGCTGTTCGCGCCGAACACGGCCTGGGGGCGCAGCAGCGAAGCGGCGATGCTGGCGTGGGAACGCAAGCACGGTGGAATGGTGCACACCACCTACTGGCACAACTGGGGTGAAACCGATCTCGGCGAGCGCATCGGGCAGGCGCGGGCAGCCGGTGCACAGGCGCTGGTGATGGTAGCGAACGAAGCCGAGGGCGCGCCGATCGTGCGCAGGATGGCCGAGCTGCCGGCGGCGGAACGGCTCCCGATACTCTCGCACTGGGGCATCCTCGGCGGGGATTTCGCTGCCGCCACCGGCAAGGCGCTGCAGGAAGTCGATCTGTCGGTCGTGCATACCTTCAGCTTTGCGGATCCGCGCGGCGCGAGGGCGCGCGACGTAGCCAGCCGGTTCCGTCAGGTTTTCGGTCAGGAGATCGGCGAGCTGCATGGGCAGGTGGGATTCGCACATGCCTACGACCTGACGCATCTTCTGGCACGTGCGATTCGCAAGGCCGGCAGCCTCGACCGGTCGGCCCTGCGCAGCGCACTTGAGCGACTCGACGCCTACGACGGCCTGCTGCGTCGCTATGCACGCCCGTTTACGCCGGAGCGCCATGAGGCGCTCGACCGCAAGGCCGTTCGCCTCGGGCGCTATGGTGCGGACGGCATGCTGCGCTCGATCGACAGCGGGACGCGCTGATGTCCCTGGTCCGTCGCCTCCTGTCGTCCTTCGATACGCTGGGCCTGCGCGCCAAGCTGATCGCGGTGCTGCTGGTCGCGACGACGGCCATCGGCGGTGCGGTCACGCTGGTGTCGTATGTCTATTCCCGCCACCAGCTGCTCTCGCATACCGAGGAGATGCTGGCGGCCAAGGCGCACAATGAGCAGCGTGAGATCGAGCTGCGCTTCGGCAACGCTTTCTCGCTGGCGGCATCGCTGGCGGCGAATACGATGACGGCCAATGCGCTCGCCGATTCCTTCGGACGGGAAAACTACCTCTTCCCGCTGCTGCGCAACCAGTCGCTCGGCATCCCCGGCGCCGATCTGCTGGTCGCCGATTATCAGGGCAGGACGGCGGCAAGTTCGCGCCCGACGAGTGGCGACGTTTCGGCGACAGCCGAATTCCTCGCCATGATCGAGGATGGCAGGGCGCGGGCGTTGCTCGATCGGATGCCGTTGGAAGGCCCCGCCATCGTCGTCATGCTGCCGGTCCGCTATCGCCTGACGGGCAACATCGAGGGCGGCGTCGTGCTGCGCGTACCGCTCGCGGCGCTGCTCGGCAATGGCGACTGGGCCGACGCCCGCTACCTCGTCGATGCCAGCGGCAAGCTGCACGCTGGCAAACTGCCCGCCGACAACGCCATCGAGCTGCGTGCACAGCTCAAGCTGCCGCATCCGGTCGACGAACTCGGGTTGACGCTCGGCCTGGCACGGGACCGTGCCACGGTCTTCAGCAAGCTCAACCTCCTGCTGGCGATCTATATCGCGATCGGTGTCGTCGTGCTGGCCGGCGTCGCACTCATCGCGCGCGTCGGCACCCGCTATATCACCCGCCCGCTGAGCGAGGTTGCCTCCGCGGCGGAGGCCATCGCCGCCACCGGGCGACCGGTCGGCCGGCTGCCCGCCCGTGGCGATGACGAATTCGGCCGTCTCTCGGCAGCATTCAATACGATGGTCGCCCGCTTGCGCGAATCCTATGGTGAACTCGAGGAACTCGTGGCCGAACGGACGCGGGATTTCGAAGAAAGCCAGCAGGAAGCCGAGCGTGCCAGCAAGCTGCTGCGCGAGGCGGTACAGAGCATCGCGGTCGGTTTCACGATCTACGACGACGACGATCGCCTGGTGCTTTGCAACGAGGCGTACCTGAGCTTCTACGAGCAGAGCCGCGACCTGATCGTGCCCGGTGCCCGCTTCGAGGACATCGTCCGCAAGGGGGCGGAGCGTGGCCAGTACACCGAGGCCATCGGCAACATTGACGCATGGGTGGCGAGCCGCGTGGCCGCGCATCAGTCCGCATCCGGGCAGATGATCGAGCAGCGGCTTGGCGACGGACGCTGGCTGCTGATCATCGAGCACCGGACGCCGAGCGGCTATATCGTCGGCAACCGCATCGACATCACCGAGCTGAAGAACACGGCCGAGAACCTTCGCCTGCGAGAGCTCTATCAGCGGGCGACGCTCGACAACCTGCCGTTCTTCTTCTGGCTCAAGGATTCAGACGGCCGTTTCCTGGCCGTCAACAAGGTCTTCTCCGACGCCTGCGGGCAGCCCGGTCCCGAGTCCGTCGTCGGCCTGACCGATCGCGATGTCTGGCCCGCTGAGCTGGCGGAGAAATATATCGCCGACGACCTTGCCGTCATGGCGGGGCGCCGCGAGGTGACCGTCGAGGAGCCTGTCGCCAGTGGCGCGGCCGCCGGCTGGATCGAGACCTACAAGAAGCCCGTGATCGGCGACAGTGGAAACGTGATCGGCACCGTCGGCTTCGCCCGCGACATCTCCGAGCGCAAGCACATGGAGCAGGCGCTGCAGGAAAGCGAGCTGCGTTTCGAACTGGCGGTGCGCGGTGCCAACGACGGCATCTGGGACTGGAATACGACGACCGGCGAAGCCTTCTTCTCCGAGCAGTGGAAATCGATGCTCGGCTATGCCATCGACGAGATCGGCAGCGACATCTCGGAATGGCAGCGCCTTGTGCATCCCGAGGACCTCGAGCGCGTGCTCGTGGAGATGCAGCGGCACCTGACCGGCAAGACGCCGCTGTATGCCGCCGAGCTCCGCCTGCGCTGCAGGGATGGCGGCTACAAATGGATTCTCTGCCGTGGCAAGGCAATGTTCGACGCGACCGGGAATCCGGTGCGCATGTCGGGTTCGCACACCGATATCACCGAGCGCCGCGAATCCGAGGCGCGCATCCGGGATCGCAACGAGCAACTGGACGCCATCTTCTCGCTCAGCCCGGACGGTTTCGTCTCCTTCGATGCGACACGCCGCGTCCGCTATGCGACGCCGGCCTTCCACCGCATGACCGGCATTGACGAAGCCACGATTGCCGGCATGGATGAAGCCGCCTTTTCCGATCTGCTCGCCGGTGCCTGCGTTCCGCAAGCGCGCTTCCCCGGCCTCGCGCAGCTGCGCGCCAGTTTCATCGCACAGGAGAATGCTGGCGAGGCGGCCGGGCATCATCGGCGCCAGTTGATCGAGCTTGCCGGTCCCGGAAAGCGCGTCCTCGAGGCTGGAATTCGCGTCGCCCAGGGTGAGAGCGTTTCCCAGATTCTCTATTTCCGCGACGTGACGTACGAAACCGAAGTCGATCAGATGAAGAGCGAGTTCCTGTCGACCGCGGCGCATGAACTGCGGACACCGATGGCGTCGATCTACGGTTTCTCGGAACTGATGCTTGCCCAAAAATTTGCGCCCGAGGAACAGGCGGAATTCCTGGGTGCGATCTACCGCCAGTCGGAGCTCATGATCTCGATCATCAACGAGTTGCTCGATCTGGCGCGAATCGAGTCGCGCCGTGGCAAGGACTTCGTCTTCGAGCGGGTTGACGTCGCATTGCTGATCGAACGGATCCTGGCCAGTTTCCATCCGCCCGGCGGACGTGCGGCGCCGCTCGTGTCGGCAAGGTCGGTGGCGGGCGTGGTGCGCGGCGACACGAAGAAGCTGACGCAGGCGATCACCAACGTGCTCTCCAATGCCTACAAATATTCGCCGGCGGGTGGCGCTGTCGAGATGGAAATCGTCGAACGTCCGCTTGCTACGGAACAGGATTCAGCCTCGCCGCGGATGCTCGGTGTCCGCATCAGCGACCGCGGCATCGGCATGACGAGCGAGCAGCTGGCGAGGATCTGCGAGCGCTTCTACCGTGCCGATACGTCCGGAAAGATTCCCGGTACGGGGCTGGGCATGAGCATCGTTCAGGAAATTGTCGAGCTCCACGGCGGCGTGCTCGATTTTTCCAGTACCCCCGGCGCCGGTACGACGGTCACGCTGTGGCTGCCGGCAATCGGGTCGGAGCCCGTGGATGCCGCGCGCTCCGGGCTGTCTGAATAAATGCCTCTGAAGGAAAGCGAATTGAGCCTGATTCATCTCATCTACGTCAGTACTGCCACGGAAGAACTCGACGACGTCGAGCTCGACCGGATCATGGATTCCTCGGTGCGCAGGAATACGGCGGCGAGAATCACCGGGATGCTGCTCTATGCCGGCGGAAATTTCATGCAGGTGCTGGAAGGTCCGGAAGCCGACGTCGATGCGACGATGTTGCGCATCGCAGCGGACCCCCGGCACCACGGCCTGGTCGTGATCGACCGGTGCGCCATCGACCAACGCAGTTTCGGTGCGTGGCACATGGGCTACCGGCGCGTGTGCCGACTTGATATGCAGTCCCACCCGTCGCTGGCGCCGTATTTGAGCAATGGCATCGACGCCGACGGGATCGCAGCCCGCCCCGGTCTGGCGATCGAGATGCTGCAGGAGTTCGCCTACGGACAGCGGTTACTGGGGTGATGCCGACTTCCCGCCGGCCCTGGCCTCTTCCTCATTGAGCCAGGACAGTGCAGTGGCGTAATTGACGTCATGCACGGCTTCGGCGATCCAGTCGTACGCGGTCCCGAGCCGCCGGCGGCAGCGCCCTCAGTCCGCCTTGCCCGGTTTCCTTGCGAGCGCCTTCCGGCTGTAGTTCTTGAAAACGTAGCGGGCGTCGACGCCGGCGCGTTCCAGCGTGCAGATCGTCGGGTCGTCGTCGTGGCCGCTGAAATACTCGTCTTCCTGTGCGGCCATGACCATGCGGATCGCCTCGTCGTCCTCGACGGTGTAGATCTCGGTGATCTGCGTGGTGACTTCGTCGAGGTGCTCCTCGTAGCTCATGTGCGGTTTCTTCTTGGCCATGCTCATTCCTTGTCGCGCCAGTTCTCGAGGGTTTCTTCCTTGTGCCAGTCACGCAGCGTGTCCGGACGTGGCGGCAGGGGCGTGCGCTGCTGGTGGCGGTCGCGCAGCAGCGGCAGCGCGCCGCTGAGGATGACAACGATGCAGACGATGACGGCGATCCAGATCTCGCTCATCGCTATCGGTCGCGATCGAGCGTGATCAGCAGGGCACCCTCGTCCGGCTTGTCGCCGACCTCGATGTGCACCGAGCGCACGGTGCCGGCCCAGGGCGTTGGAATGTCGAGGGCGACCTTGCCGGTTTCGATGCTGATGATGTTGTCCTCGCAATCGATGTGGTCGCCGGGATTGACGAAAACCTCGAGTACGAAGATGTCGCCGCTGGCGCAGGAGCCGCAGCTGCTCCAGCACTCGGGGTACTTCGGCATGCGGATTTCCGAAACGGCGGCGGGGGCCGCGGTGGTGCTCATCAGCGGCGGATGCTTTCGTCGAGCTGGATGTCCACCATGAGGTCGTTCGAGAGGCGCTCGAGATCAGCGATCAGGGCCAGTGCGTCAAGTGCGGCGGCACCGGTCAGCTCGGCGGTGGCGTGGAACAGGATATCGGCCGACATCGGTGCGCTGGCCGTATGCGTGTTCAGTTCCTCGACGTTGACCGCATGGCGGGCGAGCACCTGCGAGACCTCGCGGACGATGCCGATCCGGTCATGGCCGACCAGCGACAGCTTGAGGCGGCGATGCCCCTCCGCAGCGGCTGGATTGCCTGCATTTTCGGCAGTGACGCGCAGGCCGTCGAGGGTCGCGAGCGCTGTCTTGAGCGCGTCGACACGGCCAGCCGGAACGTCGATGCGGACAATGCCGGCGAACTTGCCGGCAAGGTGGGCCATCGACGACTCGAGCCAGTTGCCTTGGTTGGCGGCGATCGTCGTGGCGAGTTGCTCGACGAGTCCCGGACGATCGTTGCCGATGACGGTGAGGACGAGGGTTTCGGACATGGCGTGCTCCTGCTTTCTGGAAGGCGAGATTGTAGCGCGCCGGATGGCCAATTCAGCGGTAAGCGGGGGCGGGGGGGGAAGTCAGTCAGAGATGCGGTGCAGTCCCGTTCGGGTTTGCCGGCCCGCCGTCAGGCGAGAGTGCAGGGCGTGGTGATGAAAAAAGGCGCCGCGGGCACAGGCGGAGGAGAGTGCGCTGCCCGCGACGCCAGGGAGAATGGGACGGCGGTGCGCCGGTCAGCTCATCGCTGTCTTGACGCTGGCCAGTACTTCAGGGCGAGGCCGTGCGGCTGGCAGTTCCTCCTCGGCGAGCGACCGGATCTCGCCGGAAATCTGCCCGCCTTCCTCGATCAGCATCTTGCCGTATCGCACCTTTCCGCTGACCTTGCCGGTGGCGTGGATGAGCAGTTGGCTGCGTGCCGTCAGTTCGCCCTCGAAATGGCCATGGATCTCCGCGATGTCGATGCTGACCTTGCCGGCATAGATGCCGTGCTCCGCGATGCGGATGACGCGGCTGTCCATCGTTGCCTCGACCCGCCCTTCCACGACGAGGGTGTCGCAATCGAGAATTTCGGCACTTTTCAGTTTTACGTCGGGGCCTACGATCAGGCGGCTGCCGCTCTCGGCGACTGCCGGCGCGGGCGGCGGAGCGGTGCCGCCCATGTTCGCCGTCTCGCTCGGGCGGGCCGTTGCCTGAGCCGGCGAAGCCGGCCGCATGGCGCCGGTTGGCGCCGTGTTCTGCGGCAGGGAGGCGGTTGTGGCGCCTGCACTCGGTTTGCTGAAGGGGTTGTTCGTCTTGTTGAACATCAGGAGGGCTCCTTGGTTGGTCGTCCGATGTCCTATTCAATCTCCGTGCCAGCGCCGGAATTTATGACGTAAATCGTTTCAAATCATGGGTGTGGCGCAATATCGTCGATGCTGCTGCGCAGGTGTGCCAGCATCGGGGGCGTAGCCGGTGGGCTACGGTGGCAGCCCTGAATTTCTTCAGTTCGTTGATTTGTTTGTGATTTATAGTGTCGCCAATGCCCGACAGTTTGCGGGCGACCGCGCCGGCTGCGTACAGTTCGCAGCAGTTTCCATGGCCTTCCGCAATTTCCTATCCGACGAGCGAACGACGCCCGATGCGCCGACTTTCCTTCCGCCTGACCCTGCTTCTCGGCTTTTTGCTGGTGTCGCTGCTGCTTGGCGCCGCGGCCTGGCGCGGGCTGCGCGTTCTCGACGAATTCGCCGAGCGCAGCCGGGCAGGCGCGGCACGGGCGGTCCAGATCACGGCTGACATCGGGCAATTGGCAGAGCGGAGTGTCGATCTGGAGCGTAGCGCGCGCCAGTATCTCGTGCTGCAGGAGCCGCAGTTGCTGGAGCGATACGCGGCAACGATGGCACTCGCTGCACAGCATCTGGATCGCGTCGGCAAGCTCGGCATTGCGCCGATCGACGTGGCAGCCGAGGGCTGGCAGCAGGCAGCTCAGGCCGCCGCGGCCGCCTTGCCGCGCAATGAAGGCGAGGCCGCACTGGCCGCGCTGGCGGAACTGGGGGTGCGTAATGCGCGCCTCGCCGAAGCCGGCCGGCAATGGATCGATGCGCACAACGCGACCCTGCTGGATGAACTGGAAAGAAACCGGCGTACGCTCGCCGTGCAGGTGCTGGCGGCCGTCGCGGCGGCGCTGGCGATCGCACTGGTGATCGGCTGGTGGCTGGCTCGGCCGGTTCTGGCGCTGGAGGCGGCGATCCGCCGCCTGGGCGCCGGGCAGTTCGAGGCGCCGATCGAAATCCGCGGGCCGGATGACCTGCAGCGTCTTGGCCAGCGCCTCGACTGGCTGCGTCAGCGCCTTGCCGACCTCGAAGCCGATCGTGTGCGCGTGCTGCGCCATGTCTCGCACGAGCTGAAGACACCACTGGCTGCAATGTGCGAGGGTGTGGCGCTCCTGCAGGAACAGGTGATCGGCCCGCTGACGGCCGATCAGCGTGAGGTTGCGGTAATCCTGGAGCACAACACGCGGGCGCTGCAGCGCCAGATCGTCGATCTCCTCAACTACCACGCGACAGTGTTCGATGCCGGGCATCTCCGGCGCCTGCGCATCTTGCTGCCTGACCTCTTGCAGCAGGTCGCGGATGCCCAGCGCCTGCAGTCGCAGGCGCGATCGTTGAGCATCCGTGTCGAGGCGGAGCGCCGGCAGGCCTGTCTCGACCCGGACAAGCTGGCGGTTGCCCTCGGCAATCTGCTCTCGAACGCGATTGCCTTCAGCCCCGAGGGTGGCGAAATCGTGCTCGCGGCAACGATCGCGGACGGCATGCTGTATTTCGACTGCATCGATGACGGTCCCGGTGTTCCGGCCGCCGATGCCGAACGGATCTTCGATCCCTTCGTCCAGGGACCGGCGCGCCCGGAATCGGCTCCGCCCGGCAGCGGTGTGGGCCTGTCGATCGTGCGCGAACTGATTGCCGCACATGATGGCCGTGTCTATCTGCTTCCTCGCCTTCGTGGCGCCCATTTCCGCATGGAGCTTCCCCATGAATCCTGAGACTGACGCGATCAGCGATGCCGGCGCGCTTGGCGATCCCGGTTGCATGATCGCTGCGGCGAAATCCGGCAACGAACTCTGTCGTCTGCTCATTCATCGCCTGTCGGAGCTGGAAGCGGACCGCGCACGCGTACTGCGCCATCTGTCGCACGAACTGAAAACACCACTGGCGGCGCTGCGCGAGGGCGTGTCGCTGCTGCGCGACGAGGTCGTCGGGCCGCTGACGGCCGAGCAGCGGGAGGTGACCGGCATCCTTGAACACAACACCGCGGTGCTGCAATGCCAGATCGAGGAGTTGCTCAACTACCACGCGACAGTGCTGGATGCCGTGGTGGTGCAGCGCCGTCGCGTCGATCTCCGGGCCCTGCTGGAAGGCGTGGTGGCCTCGCATCGCCTGCAACTGCAGGGGCAGAAGCTGAGCGTCACGATCGACTGCCATTGCGGGCAGGCCTGTCTCGATCCGGACAAGATGCGCGTCGCGCTTTCGAACATGCTGTCGAACGCCATCGTCTATAGCCCGGTCGGTGGCGAGATCCGCTTTGCCGTCGCGCCCGTTGAGGGTAACAGGCTGTTCATCGATTGCATCGATGCCGGCCCCGGCGTTGCGCCCGCGGACATCGCCCGTATCTTCGCTCCCTCCGTGCAGGGCGGACGACGCCCGGTCGCTGGCCCGCACGGCAGCGGCGTCGGTCTGTCCATCGTGCGCGAGGTGGCCGCCGCGCAGGGCGGACGGGTCTATCTGTTGCCGACACCGCAGGGTGCCCATTTCCGCATGGAGTTGCCGTATGAAGCCTGATCGACTGGGTTGCTGCCCACGCTGGTTTCTTTTCTGCGTGGTGCTGCTGACCGGATGCGCCGGGCTTGCCGAGCGCGAGCGTGTGGCGGACGAAGTGCCGCCGCCGCAATGCGTGCCGGTCGACGAAGCGGTGCGGCCGTCCACCACCGCACCCGAGGAAATTTCATTGCGCGCGATGCTGGCCTACTACGGCAACAATGCGCGTGCCCCCGCTGCTGCGCCGCGTGAACGGCCGCTGCCCAGGGATCCCTATCTGCTCATGCAGCTGGCGATCCAGCTCGGGCAGGCGCGCCCTCCCGAACTGGCCCGTGCACAGTCGGCGCTGGAGGCGGTGCTGAAGAGTCCGCATCCTTCTGCCGCTTATCTCGTGCCGCTGGCACGCCTGCTGCATGAGCAATACGGCGAACGACTGCGTCTCGAGGCGCAATCGCGCGATGCGCAGCGTCGCCAGGACCAGCTGCAGGAAAAGCTCGATGCACTGTCGGCGATCGAGCGCAGCCTGCCAACCCCCAGTACGCAGCGGGTGCCGAAAGGTGCCCAGGAGAACCCGCGATGAATCTCGCTGTCTTGCTCGAACCGGCCTCGGCACATGTGCTGGTGGTCGATGACGATCCCGATCTGCTGCGCCTGCTTTCGTTGCGCCTGCGCTCGAACGGCTATCGCGTCAGCACCGTCGATTCCGCTGAAGCG
>SSGN01000051.1 GCA_008016945.1 Flavobacteriales bacterium | reverse complement strand
TCGCCGATGCGCTCACCATCCCCGCCGAGGCGCTGATCCCCGACATCCAAGGCCAGAAGGTGATGGTGATGAAGAACGGTAAGGCGCAGAGCGTGCGCGTGGACATCGGCATACGCACCGAGAACACCGTGCAACTGATCAGCAACGTGCAGCCGGGGGATACCGTGATCACGAGCGCGCTGCTGGCGGTACGGGATGGCATGGCCGTGCGGCCGGCGGAAAGGAAGGGAGAGGAGAGGGAATGAAGAATGAAGAACGAAGAATGATCAATGAAGAATGAAGAATGTAGAAGGTCAAATGGTGAACTGGAGCGGAGACCGCAGCCTTCGCAGGATCAATTCCATTCACCATTGACCATTCGCCATTCACCCTGAGCGTATCAGTATGAACATCAGCTCCCTCTCCATCAACCGGCCCGTTCTGGCCACGGTGATCTCGATCTTCCTGGTGCTTTTCGGGGTGATCGGCTTCACCTATCTCGGCGTGCGCGAGTACCCCAGCGTGGACCCGCCGGTGATCACCGTGACCACCAACTACGTGGGCGCCAACGCGGACATCATCGAGAAGCAGATCACCGAGATCCTCGAGGAGAGCATCAACGGCATCGCGGGCATCACCAGCCTTACCAGCGTGAGCGCCGACGGCCGCAGCACGGTCTCCGTGGAATTCGATCTGGACATGGACCTGGAGGCGGCGGCCAACGACGTGCGCGACCGCGTGAGCCAGGCCGTGCGCAACCTGCCCGCCGATGCCGACCCGCCGATCGTGGCGAAGAGCAATGCCGACAGCAGCCCGATCCTGAGCATGACCATGCAGAGCGACCAACGCTCGATGCTGGAGCTGAGCGAGATCGCGAACAACAACTTCAAGGAACGCCTGCAGACCATCGAGGGCGTGAGCGAGATCCGCATCTGGGGCGAGAAGAAGTACAGCATGAAGCTGCAACTGGACCCCGTGAAGATGGCCGGCTACCGCATCACCCCCGGCGATGTGCGCGCCGCACTGGACCGCGAGAACGTGGAGCTGCCCAGCGGCCGCATCGAAGGCTACCGCACGGAACTGAGCATCCGCACGATGGGCCGGTTGGAGACGCCCGAGCAGTTCAACGACCTGATCCTGCGCGACGAGGGCGGCGTGGTGGTGCGCCTGCGCGACGTGGGCCGCGCCGAGCTGATGCCCGAGAACGAACGCAGCCTGCTGCGCGGGAACGGCGCGGTGCCGCAAGTGGGGATCGCCGTGACGCCGCAGCCCGGCAGCAACTACATCGCCATCGCCGACGAGTTCTACAAGCGGTTCGACCAGATCAAGAAGGACCTGCCCGGCGACCTGCGCTACACGCTTGCCATGGACACCACGGTGGGCATCCGCAAGGCGATCCTCGAAGTGGAGGAGACGATCGCCATCGCCTTCCTGCTGGTGGTGCTCATCATCTTCGTGTTCCTGCGCGACTGGCGCACCACGTTGATCCCCGTGCTGGCGATCCCGATCTCGCTGATCGGCGCGTTCTTCATCATGTACATCGCGGGCTTCAGCATCAACATCCTCACGCTGCTGGCCGTGCTGCTGGCCACGGGCATCGTGGTGGACGACGCGATCGTGGTGCTGGAGAACATCTACAGCAAGATCGAGCGCGGCATGGACCCGATCCAGGCCGGGCACGAGGGCAGCAAGGAGATCACCTTCGCCATCATCAGCATCACCATCACGCTGATGGCGGTGTTCCTGCCGGTGATCTTCCTCAGCGGGTTGACCGGTCGCCTGTTCCGCGAGTTCGGCATCGTGGTGGCCGGGGCCGTGTTCATCAGCGCCATCGTGAGCCTCACGCTCACGCCCATGCTCAGCGCGCACTGGCTGAAACACCGGACGAAGCGCAGCCGCTTCTTCGAGGTGACCGAGCGCTGGTTCGAGCGGATGACCGAGGGCTACAACCGCTCGCTGCAACGCTTCATGAAGGTGCGTTGGGTGGCGCTGGTGATCATGCTGGTGAGCATCGGCCTGATCGCAGGCATCGGCGGCAACCTGCAAAGCGAGCTGGCGCCCATGGAGGACAAGAGCCGCTTCATGGTGCAGAGCACCGCGCCCGAGGGCACCAGCTTCGAGGTGATGAACGATTACCTCACGGACATCATCCACATGGTGGATACATTGCCCGAACGGCAGGCGCTGCTCAGCGTGACCGCGCCGGGCTTCGGCACGGCCAGCAGTACCAACACCGGTTTCGTGCGTGTTACGCTGGTGGAGCCGGAGGAGCGCACCCGCACCCAGGACGCGATCGCAAAGCAGGTGATGGCGCAATTGCCGCAATACAACCTCGCGCGCAGCTTCGTGATCCAGGAGCCCACCATCGGCGGTTCGCGCTTCACCACGCTGCCGGTGCAGTACGTGATCCAGGCGCCCACCTTCGAGAAGCTGCGCGAGGTGATCCCGCAATTCATGGAGAAGGTGGCGGCCGACAAGACCTTCCGCGTGAGCGACCTGAACCTGAAGTTCAACAAGCCCGAGCTGAACGTGGAGATCGACCGCGACCGGGCGCGCGCCATGGGCGTGAGCATGCGCGACATCGCCGAGACGCTGCAACTGTACTTCAGCGGTCAGCGCTACGGCTACTTCATCTTCAAGGGCAAACAATACCAGGTGATCGGTCAGGCCACGCGCGCGGACCGCGATGCGCCGGTGGACCTGAGCAGCGCCTTCGTGCGCAACGACAAGGGCGAACTGATCCAGTTGGACAACCTGGTGCGCATGAGCGACCGCAGCACGCCGCCGCAACTGTTCCGCTACAACCGTTATGTGAGCGCCACGGTGAGCGCCGATCCCGCCGAGGGTTATACCATCGGCGACGGCATCGCGGCCATGGACCGCATCGCCGACGAGGTGCTGGACGACACCTTCAGCACCACCCTCGCCGGAGTGAGCAAGGAATTCGCCGAGAGCGGCAGCAGCATCGCCTTCGCGTTCGTGCTGGCGCTGATCCTCGTGTTCCTGATCCTTGCCGCACAGTTCGAGAGCTGGATAGACCCGCTGGTGGTGATGTTCACCGTGCCGCTGGCCCTGGCCGGTGCGGTGCTGTCGCTCTGGCTCGGCGACCACACGCTGAACATCTTCAGCAACATCGGCATCATCGTGCTCATCGGCCTGGTGACCAAGAACGGGATCCTGATCGTGGAGTTCGCCAACCAGCGCAAAGAGCACGGGCTGAAGAAGATTGACGCCGTGGTGGACGCCGCCACGCAGCGCCTGCGCCCCATCCTGATGACCACCCTGGCCATGGCGCTGGGCGCGCTGCCCATCGCGCTGGGCCTCGGTGCCGCCGCGAAGAGCCGGATCCCCATGGGCATCGTGATCATCGGCGGGTTGATGTTCTCGCTGGTGTTGACGCTGTACGTGGTGCCGGCGCTGTACAGTGTTATGAGCAGGGAGAAGAGGGCAGGAGGTGATAAGGAGAAGAAGCGAGGAAGTGAAAGACCAAGAGAAGATGGTGGTACGGACCAAACATTGTTGCACGCATGAGAACCCTCTTCACCTCTTCGCTTCTTCTCTTCCTCACCAGCATTCACGCCCAACCCCTCACACCCGAGCAGGCCGTGGCCATGGCGCTGGAACACAACCATGGGATCCGCTTGGCCAAGTTGGAGGCACGCACCAGTGAACTGCTGAACAACGCCGGCAACGCCGGGATGCTGCCCACCTTGGACGCGAACGGTTTCTACACGATCGACAACAGCAGCACGAAACAGACCTTCTTCAGCGGTGAGACGCGCGAGGCCGACAACGCCGATAGCCGCGTGCTGGACGGGGTGCTGGCCCTGAACTGGACCGTGTTCGACGGGCTGGCGATGTTCGCCGCGAAGGACCGGCTGGCAGCGCAGGAAGGCATCGGGAAGACCGAGCTGCGCCAACAGATGGAAAGCACCGTGTACGATGTGCTGACCAATTACCACCTGGCCGTGCAACTGAACAGCGCCGTGCGTGTGCAGCAGGAAGGGCTGCGCACCTCGCGCGAACGCCTCACGATCGTGGAGACCGGCGAGCGCATCGGATCGAGCAGTGGCCTGCAGGTGGTGCAGGCGCGGCTGGACCTCAGCGCCGATAGCGCCGCGCTGCTGGAACTGCGGCAACAACAAGCCATCGCCCATAACCGCCTGAACGCACTGCTGGGCCGCGCCGTGGATACCCCCGTTGAAGTGGCCGATGCCATCGCCCCAGCCGAGGTGCTTGACCTGGCGACCGTACAGCGCGATGCCCGCGCCGGGAACACCGCGTTGCAACAGGCCCGCCAACGGCAGTTGCTGGCGGACATCAGCGTGAAGGAGCTGCGCGGCGCGCTCTTCCCGCGCATCGATGTGTTCGGCAACTATGGCTACACGCGCAGCACCAGCGCGGTGGGCTTCCTCAAGAGCAACACGCAGTTAGGCCCCGACTACGGCGTGCGTGTGAGCGTTCCGCTGTTCCGTGGCTTGCAGGCGAACCGCGCCGTGGAGGCCGCGAAGATCACCCGTGAACAGGCGGGCATCAGCACCGAACAGGCCCAGCTGCAGCTGGAACAACAAGTGCTGGACGGCTGGGCCACCTACACCACCGCCCGGCAGCGCGTGGCCTTGGATGAAGCGAACCTCGAAGGGATCCGCCAACAGGTGAACGTGGCGTTGGAAAGCTACCGCCTGGGCATGATCACCGCCGTGGAACTGCGCGACGTGCAACAAGGCCTGATCGACGCGGAGAACCGGCTGCTGCTGGCGCAGTACGAGGCCAAGGCTGCGGAGCTGCGGTTGAAGTGGCTGGCGGGGCGGTTGGTGTGAGCTACCCCACCGTGTGGGTCCGGCGGTCGTGCACCGACCACCGCCCGAGCACGGGAACGGCGAGCATGAAAGCCAAGACGCCCAAGGCCCCTATTCCCTGATCAAGGTCGTAAGGGTGCTCGATGCTCCTCGAAGAACGACGCGACCGGACGGTGTCGTCCGATCGCGTTGTTCTGATAGAGAAAGGGAGTGTAGCGCAGGCAGCAAACTCGTAGAAGTACCACCAAACCCCAAACGAACGCCACCCACGCCACACCTTACCGATCAAGCCGCTTCAGCGCGGCTGTTCAATTCTTCCGCCACCCGCTTCACACCCACCAGCCGTTCCACCCATTGGCGCCCGGCTTCGCGGGCAAGCCGTGCGGCGTGCGGCAAGCCTTCGAAATCACCTTGCCACAATTCCAAGCGCGTACGATCCTTGGCCTCCGGGATCAGATGAAGGTCCACGGTGGTACAGCTCGCCGGTTCATCGGGTAATCCGCTACGGACATCGTAGTGCGAATAGCGCAACCGCTGTCCAGGGAACATGGTCAGCACCGTGCCCATGGCCGCCACTTCAGCGGCTCCGGAATTATCGCGCACCAGCCACTGAAAACGCTTTCCGCGCTGCAATTCACCATGCAGCGACCACGCCAAAGAAAGGTGGGTCAGCTTCGGATCGCTCAACGCCGCCCACACGAATTCCGCCGGAGCGTCAACGATCAGCGTGCGGTGCACATTGGTCTCGTCCTTCGTGTTGTTCATCATGTTCCGTATGCCGCATGATCCATGCCGCACTACTTAGAACACGCGAAATGGCCAAAGTCACATGGCCAGATCGTTAATGAAAGTGAACAAGGCCGAAATTGTGACAGGCGCATGGACAGTCTGTCCAAAGCCGGATCGGGTGCCATTCAAAGAATGGTGGCCAATAAGGGCGCCCATACTCCACGATGCCCGACCATCTGATCGGCCCACGCGAACACCCGATCGGCCACTCACCAGCGCTAGCACGCCAGGGCACCCATACGCCATGACCTATCCAACGGAATAGCGCCTGCTATCGACACGCTGTGGATCCAATGGCACACGGGTGTTGGGAAGAAAGAACCCGGAACAGGCACGTCGCCAGCAGCCGGATCAATGCGCCACGCTGAACAAGGATCAGCCTTGTGGATCATGGACGGGAACAGGAAGATAACTTCGCCACATGGTTCGGATCCACCTCATCGCGCTTGGAGGTCTTTTGTTCGCCGACACGGTAGCCTCCCAAGATTGCTCCACCATCGATTATGTCACGCCGCAGTTCGCGGTGCGCATGGAGCCTGGAGTGCTCTACGGGACAGCGGTACGCTTCGATGGAGGCACGGACAGCCTGCGCATGGACATCTACAAACCGGTGGGAGATAACGTGGTCGCACGCCCACTGTTGATAGCGATCCATGGTGGCGCCTTCGTTGGCGGTGGACGTGATGACATGGATGAGCTGTGCAGCTGGTATGCCGCCCGTGGCTATGTCGCGGCCACGGTGAGCTATCGTCTCGGATTCCACCCACCGGCCGACCTTTCCGTGCCCTACACGTATGACGAAGCCGAAGTGGTGCGTGCCGCGTACCGTGCAACTCAAGATGTGCGCGGAGCCATGCGCTTCCTTCTGATCCGTCAAGCACAGGACAGTACCAGTGCGGAGAACACGTTCCTGTACGGTGTAAGTGCGGGTGCCATCACGGCGCTTCAGGCAGCCTACCTCACGGACGGATCGGAGAAGCCGGCACTGTGTGGCGCCCTCGCGCCGGTGAACACGTATGCGCGTCCCGACCTGGGTTCCCTCATGGGAGACCTGAACCCCGGCCCCGCCCCCCTGGTGAAGGGCTGTGTATCCCACCTTGGGGCCATGCTGGACACCGCTCACATCAACTCAACGGCCGACCCCGCCTTGTTCATGTATCACCAGACCGGCGACCCGATCGTAGGCTGTGGCTATCAACAAGGGCTGTGGGGGGCTCCACTGGGCTTATGGGCCAACTATCCCATGTTGTTCGGATCCTGCGTCATCGCCCCACGCATGCAGCACCTGGGGTTCGATATGGCTCGATACGAATTCCATGAATACTCGGGTGATGAGCACGACATCCACGACATTCCCTTGGTGGACAGCCTGGCAGCAGTGTTCCTGGCCCGCCAATTCTGCTCAGCGCCCACGGCGATGCAACGCCCAGTAGAGGCCCCTGCCCTGGAAGTATACCCGGTGCCGGCCACGGAAATGGTTCATGTACGGCGCCTTGGGACATCCGATCTCGACCTGACCCTGATGGGGTTGGATGGGCGGGAGGTGCGCCAAGGGCACGGCAACTCCTTGGATGTCCGGGGCTTGATACCGGGCACCTATGTACTGGTAGCGAATGATGGGGGCCACCGGACGGCCCACCGGGTCCAGATCGCCAACTGACCGTCCCAAAAAGGACCTGTCCGTACAGGGATCGACCAGTCAGAAAAAGGGTCGGCACTTGACGGGATCAACTTCCTGCCTACATTCGTGCCGCCCAAAGACCCCTTTGTGCTTTGGCGAGACCATAGGGGAACAGGCGCAGAACAACATTAACCCGTCAGTAGAACTCATGAACATTTACGTCGCCAACGTGCCTTACTCTGTAAAGGACCAGGATCTCCACGAGCTGTTCTCTCCCTTTGGGGAAGTGACCTCCGCCAAGATCATCATGGACAAAGCCACCAACCGCAGCCGTGGCTTCGGATTTGTGGAGATGGCCGATGATGAGGCCGGGCGCGCCGCCATTGAAGGCACCAATGGCAAGAATTTCCACGGCCGTGACCTGGTCGTGAACGAAGCCCGCCCGCGCACCGAGGGTGACCGTGGTGGATTCGGCGGTGGCCGTGGCTTCGGCGGTGGCGATCGTGGTGGATACCGCGACCGTGGTGGTGACCGTGGTGATCGTGGTGATCGTGGCGGGTACCGCAGCGAGCGTCCGCGTCGCGACGAGTACTGAGCACAACGCACAGCAACGAAAAGCCCCTCGGATCCACCGAGGGGCTTTCCTTTTTCCAGGATCGTCCTCGCCAGACAGGCCCTGTTGGAGCATGTTGAACACCGTCCACTTCGACCGAGCCAAAAAATGTTGATCGATCGGACCCAGTGCGGTAGAACACGTCCTCACCCCCTGCAACACCGGCATGAACCGGATAGTTTTGCTCCTGTACCGCGCCCCGCATGCACTTCCTCCGCCCCCTGCTTCTGCTCGCTTGCTTCACGTTAAGCCTCTTCACCAGCGCACAGCCACCGGCCACAGGACGCGGGAACATGCCTTCGCGGGGCAGGGTGTACGGCAAAGTGATCGACGCCTCCACCAACAAACCGGCGGAGTTCGCGACGGTTTCCGTTCATGCCGCGGTCGGCGATGAATTGTTCGGTGGCACCATCGTGCGCACCAATGGCGACTTCATGGTCGAGGAGCTCCCGCTGGCACCGATGAAGGTGACCATCTCCTTCATCGGTTACAAAACCCAGGTGGTGCCCGTTACACTCACACGCGAGCACCAGGAGCGCGACCTGGGTAACATCATTCTTCAGCCTGATGCGGAGGTGTTGAAAGAGTTCGAGGTGACCGGAGAGAAGCGCACCTCGGTGATGCAAGTGGACCGCAGGGTGTACCATGTCGACAAGGACCTCACCACGCAAGGGGCCAGTGCCGTCGAGGTGATGAAGAACATCCCCGGCTTGAGCGTGGACGTTGAAGGCAATGTACAGCTGCGTGGCTCGAACCCACAGATACTGATCGATGGCCGACCCACGATGATGACCCTGGACATGATCCCCGCCGAGGACATCGATCGCGTGGAACTGATCACCAATCCCTCGGCAGCGTTCGATGCGAACACCACGGCGGGCATCCTCAATGTGGTGCTGAAGAAGAGCACCAAGCCGGGATACAGCGGGCAACTGCAGGCTGGTGCTGGCACCAATGACCGGTACCAGTTCGGGGGCAACCTCAACGTGAAGGATGGGCGTTGGGCGTTCAATCTGTCGTACAACTTCAACAAGAGCGGCAATGTCACCAACGGGTTGACACGTCGTACCGACCGGCGTTCGGGCGGAACGACCGGCTACTTCGACCAGGATACCGACAGCCGCTCCTCCCGCATGATGAACGGTGGTCGGCTCGGTGTGGATTGGCAAATGAATAACCGTAGCACACTAACGGTATCGCAATCGATCCGTGCATTCTCCCACGCGGGAACGGACACGCAGACCTCCCAAACGATGGGGGTGGCCCGCGAGCTCCTCGCGCATGGCCTGCAGATCAACGGCAGTAAGGGCGACCGGCTGGGGCTCACCTCACAAGTGATGTTCAGGCATCGCTCTCCGAAAGCGGGCAAGGAGTGGACCATGGACCTCACCTACAACCGGAACCAAGGGGACAACCGCTCTGACCAAGACCTGTACACGTACCTGCCCAGCGGCAGCCTCGCTACGGGTTCTCCCCGCGCACAGGACAACATCGGCAGCAGCAAGAGCAGTTCGCTCACCTTCCAGGCGGACTTCATCAACCCACTTTCGGAGAACAGCAAACTGGAATATGGCGTGAAGAGCCATCTGGCACCGGACCACACGCGCCTTGATGTGTTGGTGACCTCTCCGACCCTGGGCACACAGGTGCGCGACAGTTCGTTGAGCAACGACTACGAGATCCGCGACAACATCAACGCCGCGTACTTCAACTGGTCTCAAAAGCTGAGCGATCATTGGTCGATGATGACAGGCTTGCGTTTCGAGCAGACCTGGTTCGAGGCGAAGGTGAAGGACAAGGGGACGTTCCGATACCGCTATCCGGATGGTACGGACAACCTTGGCCGTGCGCTCTTCCCATCGTTGTACCTCGTGCGCCGATGGAAGGACAGCGAGCGCGAGGTACAGGTGAACTTCTCGCGCAAGATCGAGCGGCCGCGGCATTGGCAGATCATGCCCTTCATCATGTTCAGCGATGCGCGCAACGTGCGGATCGGGAACCCCACCATCGCGCCGGCGATGAGCAACCTGGCGGAGATGAACCACCTGCTCCCCTTTCTCCAAGGCAAAGGCACGTGGCTCACCTCGGTGTTCGGTCGGTACACCACGGACGTGATCACGGGCTATGCGACACCCCTGGCCTCGGACACCACGATCCTGTTGAACACCTTCATCAACGGCGACCACAGCACCAGCGGTGGTTGGGAGAACGTGATCAAGGTGGATCCGGTGAAGGGCCTGCAGATCACATTGAGCGGCACCATCCAATACACGCATGTTGCGCTCGGCAGCGCGCAGGGTGGCATTCGAAACGAAGGCACCAACTGGGACAGCAAGCTGGTGGTGAACTATCGGTTCGGTCGCACCTCGAACTGGACGGCGCAGGTGAACGGGGAGTACGAAAGCCCACGGGTCCAAGCGCAGGGGCGCACCCTTTCGCAATATGGTGTGGATGCTTCGATGAGCCACGACTTCACCCGAAAGCTCACCGGAGTTCTCTCGGTGAATGATGTCTTCTTCAGCAGGCGTTGGGGCAATCTATTGGACACACCCTTGCTGCTCCAGGAGAGCTACCGCCGTCGGGACATGCGCTACGTACGGTTCACCCTTACGTGGAAATTCGGGGAGCAGAACATGTCGTTGTTCCGTAAACGCGGCCAGCAGCCGCGGGATCCCGGGCAGGGCAGTGGAAGCGAGATGGAGATGTAATACCATTTGGACATCCAATACCAGCCGATCTGCTTGCTCGTGCTCCTCAGCTTCACCGAGAGACCTGTTCCGTAGGCCCGGCCCTCGGTAGCCTCGCTCCCTGCGGTCCACGCTTTCGGCCTCACGACAGACCTCCCCTATTGGCATGTGCAGGAATGGCCGCACATGCGTCGGTCGCCGTGGCTCGTTAAAAAGGTGTGGGAAAGGGCGGCGCTGTGCTACAACGGAACCACCTCGAACTTCGGACAACCCGCACGGCCCTGCTCATAGAAGTCCACGAAATGGAGCTTGAAGAAATCGCCGTCCGCATCTTGGATGATGTACACCTTGCTCCGATCCACGACGTACGAACTGGTCTCGAAGGAATAATACTTCCAGTCGTATCCGATGGCGTCGCGTTCCGTACTGAACGGATGGGAGGCCGTGTCAGCCAGCGTGACCAGATCCAGCTGGGCATCGGGCACAACGGCCACCCGCACACCAGGAGCGGTAAGGACCCCGGTGACCAAATAAGGCATGTACGGATCGTAGAACTGATGGGTGTACTTGGTGACCACGAAGTCCCACGCGCCCCGGGGTGGTTCGATCGTGGCCACCTCGGCGCCGACCTTGTAACAGGTATGGATCCTGGTGGGATCCTTCGGCACGGTCACGGAGGTCAACTGTGAACCGTCGAGGCGTGCCACTTCGAAGCGGTAATGGTCGGCGGTGACCTCCATGAAGCGGATCTTCCTACGGCCCATGGACTGTCCAAGGTGGTTCAGGCCGAGATCCAGGACGTAGACATCGTTCGTTCCTCGCCAATCACCGAAGGCCGTGCTATCCGGTACGCCACTGGGCGCGTCGATCCGGCCATACTGCCCCATGCCCACGGTATCGTGTGGTTGGTTGATATCCACCGCCCCTTTGTTCAACGCCATCATCTTCTTGGCCCCGTTCAGGTAGACGTGCCAGCCATCGGGCGCGCTTTCGAACGCAAGGTCCCACGCGGTATAAGCGTTGGTGCTGACGATCGAGGCCGAGGCCAGATCCACCCAGAGTTGATCCTGGTACCCGGTTCCCATGCAGGTGGTCATGGTGGTGGCTTCGCCGCGCGGTTGCTTGGGAACAGGCAACTCCTCCTTCAGGCAGGAGGAGAACGTGCAGGCCGCGATCAGGGCTGCGAGCAGGGACCTCAAGCGCATGGTGTTCATTTCAGGTCGAGTTCGAGGCGCAGGAAGGCCAGCCTGCCCGTTGACATGGGGATCGAGGAGGCGCCACCGCCATGCGCGCCGCCGGAGACCGCTCCACTGAGGTTGGTGACATTGAACAGGTTCTTGCAACCGGCGGTGATGGCCAGGCGTTCCCGCCAGATGCGTTTGGTGAGCGAAGCATCGGCCATGTGGAATGCGCTCACGAAGGAGCGGCCCACCGTGCCATCGGAAAGAACCACGTAATTCGGCAGTCGATCTTGCCATTTCCAGTGAACGGAGCCACTCCATCCCTTCCGCAGCCACTGCTTGGTGATGGAGGCACGCAGTTCGGAATTGAACAGGTACGGTTCACCTGCGTCGGCGGCCACCTCATCGTATCGGCCGGTGACCGCAGCGCCACAAGAGATCACCCAATGGCCATTGTCCCAGCCAGCACCAAGGCTTCCTCCCATCGTACGATACTGACCGATGTTGACATAGGAGTAGCGGGAACCTCCGATCTGGGCCAACATGATCAGGTCTTGGACCGTGTTGTAGAACAGACTCACCTCACTGGTATAGACACCTTTGTCCTTTGCATGGCGATAGGCCAACGCTGAACTGAAGTTGTGCGAGCGTTCGGCATCCAGTTCCGTATTGCCTACGATATCGTGATTCACATCCACGAAGAACAGGTACAGCTCTTTCAACGACGGTGCGCGGAAGCCGCTGGCGTATGATGCCCTCAGGGTGAAGCCATCGTTCAACTGCCAGCGCACATTGAACGACGGGATCACCGGAGCTGTATAGCGGGTGTTGTAGGCGTAACGTAGTCCAGGACGCAAGGTCAGCGAGGTGGACGGCTTGTATTCCGCGCTGGAAAAGATGGCATAGTCACCGATCCCCTCCTGGCCATCACCGATCCGGTTCCCGGCCCCGGTCTCCAGGTTCAGGTCCACACCAACTTCGAAGTTCACCCGGGCACTATCCCTGGCTTGTGCGAAGGTGGCGCGCACATTGGTGAGCGTGAATCCGGAGGTATCCTGTTCTTCGGCCGTCTCGACCAGTCGTTCGCTCAGGTCGGTAAGGTCTCGGTACCAGAGGTTGCTTTGTCGCACGTATCGGTTATGCGCCACGATCGCATTGGCCTTCAGGCCTGGAGCGAACCGGCGCTCCGCGGTGATCGCATTGTCGAGCCTGATGGTGGTATAACGTTCGTCGAAGGCCGTTTCATGATAGGGTTCCCGCGGTCGCCCCCGATTGGTGATCACATCGTGCATACCCTCGGCTTTGTAGCCCAGGTCCCATCGCTCTCCGATGTACCGATAGCTGAGCCGTCCGATGTACTGTTCCCTGGGCTTCCATTGTTGGAAGCGGGTCGTATCGGCAAGAGCCGGAGACAGATCCACGAGACCGGACTGCCGCGGGTCCCAACCGGCGAAGAAATTCCGGCCAGCGGTGAGCACGACATCGTTCTTGCCCCAGTGGCGGGTGCCCGTGATGGTCGTGTTCAACCGGCCGATATGTTCGGCATAGGCGTTCGCTTTGAAGGTGGTCGGCCTTCCGCCACCTTTGCGCGTGATCAGGTTGATGGTCCCGGCCAGGGCGTTGGTGCCGTAGTTCACACTAAGTGGACCTTCGACGATCTCCACGCGTTCCACGCCCGTCAGATCGATCTGGGCCAGGTCGATATCACCATCCTGCCTGCCGATCACGGGTACGCCATCGATCAGCAGCTTCACGTTCTGCCCGCCCAGGCCTTGCATGGTGAGCGAGGTACCGAGCATGTTATCCTGTGAAAGGCGGATGTTCAATTCATTGCGCAGGGCATCGCCCAGGTTGGTGGCGGCCATACGTTGTAGCTGTACGGCATCGAGCACGCGCACCCGATGCACCGCCTTTTCCGGCGAGGCCGGCGCGTATTGGCCGGTGACCACGAACTCAGGCAGACCGAAGGTGGCCGGGTGCAAGGTGAAACGGACCTCCTCGCCCCAGTGGATGGTATCCGTAAGGGTGGCGAATCCAACGAACGAGATCCGCACGACGACACCATGTGCGGCAACGGCCTGTTCCACCGGCAGCGCCCCCCTGCCGTTCGCGTCCATCACGACCATGCCGCCCAGTGCTGGCGCGTTCGCTGGATACCATGCCACATGGGCGTATGGCACCCTTCCCCCTTCCGCATCCTGCACCACCATCGCCAGCTGAGCCCAGATGTTCCCTGCGGAACATGCCAGTATCAGCGCCAAGAAAATCCGTTGGATCAAAGAGCGCATCATCCGTTCTACACCACAAAGGACCATATTCCGACACTCACGATCGTCATGCGCGCGTCGATCCCGGACCGACACGCCCCCTTCAACGGACGGATCCCGGCCGGTGCGGACCGATCCGGGACCCAACCGTTCGAATGGGATCATTCCACAACCACACGCGTGGTGAACACCATGCCGGCAGCCTCGAGGCGAACAAGGTACAGACCGGCCTCCACCCCGGTGATGTCCACCGGCACAGTGGACAATACCCCAGTGCCGTTCACCACCTGTTGCTTAACAAGGCGACCGGCACGATCCAATACGGTGAGGGTGCCATTGCGCACCTCCTGATCCAGCACGATGTTCAACTGGCCATTGGTGCTGGGATTGGGATAGACCACCAGCGCTTGGTCCGCGGCTTCCGCAACATTCGTTGCGCTCACCAGCTCCTGGGTGAAGTTGAAGTTCCCCGTAGAGCTGCCACCAAAGCCGGTGAAGACGAGCTTCCAGATGTTGCTGGCGCGATCCTGGACGAAGTAGGTCCGATCCTGATCGATGTTCCATTGGAAGGTTACCATGTCGACGCTCTTCCAATCGTACCCGATGGTATTGATCTCGGCATGGAACTCCTCGCCCGCCCAGGAAGCCAGGACCGGGTCCACGCCATCCACTTCTACCACACCCACCAATTTGTTCTGGAGAACACCCGTTGAATTGTACGGGATGACCTCTCCCTCGGACTCCACCAAAGCGGTGTACTTGGTGAAGAGCAGATCCCAATCGGAGGTGACAGGCTCGATATCGACCGTAGTACCCGTAGTGAAGTTGAAGTAGCCGTAATTCTTGCTCGCGAAGTTGGCCTTCACCAACTCCTTGGATAGTTCATTGTTGCCATCCAGGTCGGCATAGGTGAAGGTGTACACCCCTCCGATCAAGGCATCAATGCGCAGCTTTAGATAGGTATCCGTAGCAACCTCGACCACATACACCTTGTCGCCTACCACGAAATGCGTGTCCATGTCGTACTCGCCCCAGCCCAGATGGAGACCATCCGGCTCTGATAGGTTATTGCCGTGGGAAAGCGCTCCCTCGGACCAGTCCGTATCGGAGTTGGAGATGAGCGTCCAGTTGGCGACATCGGGAGCCACGAGCGTTTCCCAATCCTCAACGGACACCGGAGTTTCGTAAACCTTCAGGCCCTTGGCCGTATTGACCAGGATGGTGGAGGTGAGTCCGTTGATCTCGAACGCGAGGTCCCAGCTGGTAAGCGGACTGGTCACTTGCACACCGTTCGCCAGGCTGTAGAAGGTCTGGTCGGCGTAGCCAGCGGCGATGCTCACCGTAGTGGGGGTTTGTGCGTTGGAACCGAGCGCCACGAGCAGGGCGGCCGGGAGGAGTACAGCATGTTTCATGTGCAGGTTCATTTGCGGCCGCAAAGCAAGATCCGACCACCCTCTGGTCGCAATAGCCGGATCAGGGGATTGGCCCCCGCTTCGTCATGGAACTGCAACAACACCGCCCCAAGCCCCCCGACAAGGCTCAATAGACCAAGATGTAGCGTTGCTCGAGCGTCGATGGGCGTCGGCCAGGATCGAGGAACGGCAGCGAAAGGCGCTGGGCCGGGTGGTTCCAAAGGAAAACCTCCTGCCGAGGCCGCAGACCCGCTTCGTACAGCGCGGTCCGGTGCGGTGCATCGGTGTAAATGCACACTCCAGGAGCGATCACCTGTTCGGCTTCACCGGCATCGCTCAACCAGCGCACGGGGAATCCGGCGTAGTAGTCCAGTGCCCCACCGCTCACCTGCATGCCATAAAAGGTATCGATGGCCTTCCCTTCTGCGGCCGCCCATTGGCCTGCTTTGGCGTTGGCCTGGTACTTCAACACGTGAGGGTAGAAGTGTCCATTCAGCACCAGGCCGATGGCGCTCATGGTCCAGAACGCCGTTCCGAACAGGCGCTCGTTGCCTCGATGTCTCCGATGAACGGCGACCACCACCGACCCGAACCCCACGACCACTGCCGCATACGGCCATCGATGCTCCGGGAAGACCGTCCATACCAGGAGGATCAACGCGGCCCAAAGCAGCACCAACATCGCGGCATGTACCCGGTGCACCACGCGAGGCTGGGGTGCATGCAGTTCACGGGCCGCCACCACGGCGAAGAGCGGAAGGGTCACGTACAGGTAGTGCGGTAGTTTGAACTGCGAAAGGGACAGTGCGATGAACGACAACGCCGCACCGACCACACTGGCCTGTTCGGGCACGGGCATCCTGGTGGCCGTGGCCTTGATGCTTTTCCAGAGCCCGATCAAGAGCAGGATGGTCCATGGCAAGGTCTGCCAGAGCAGTTCGTGGGTGAAGAAGAGCACCGTGGAGTCGTCCTTCCAACGGTTCTCGCCGGTGATGCGGCCGAAGCTCTGCTCCCAGAAATAGAAACGCAGCCCATGCAGGCCATGCTGTTGATAGAGGCCGATGCACATGGGCGTTAAGGCCAGAAGCACGACCCCTAGGGCGACCAAGAGCCGCGGATCGACCAGCTTACGCCACCTGCCTGAGAAGAACGCCTGACCACCGATGGCGAACAAGGGTACCACCGCACCGATGGGCCCCTTCGCGAGCATGGCGGCTGCCACGGCCATGGCCATGCCGATCAATTGCCACCATCGGCTCTGCTCCAGCCAAGCGCATCCGAACCAGATGGCGGTGATCACTGCACCGGTGAGCATGGTATCGCAGCGCACATCATTGCACATCAGGAAAAAGGCCACCGAACAGCCGAAGACGAACATGGCGCTGTACGCTACCTCGCGCGCATGGTACAAACGGGTGAACCGATATGTGGCGAATACACCAAGGAACGCGAACAGGATACTCGGCAGGCGGTAGCTCCAATCATGCACGCCGAACAGCCTGAACGAAAGGGCGGAAGTCCAGAAAAGCAAGGGCGGCTTATCCAGATGATCCTCTCCCCGGTACTTCAGTTGAAGCCATTCGTCGCTCCGCGAAAGATCACGTGACATGCCCGCGTATTGCGCCGCATCCACCTCCATGACATCCAGCCCCGCACCAAGCGCTACCACACACAGGATCGCGAACAGGTGCAGCAGGATGGCCGGGCGGGACATGGCCGCGAAAGTAAAAGGCTTGTTAACGGAAATGCACCCGCGGCGATGACCTTTGTAACATTGCGGGTACATGGGGCGCCGCGCGATCTCCACTTTGATGTTACTGGCCACCTTGAGCGTGATCGGCGTGGTGGTGATCCAGTTGCTGTGGTTGCAGCAAGCGTCGCGATACCGGGACGAACAGGTGGAACTGAACCGGGAACAGGCCACCCAACTGGACAAGCAGTTCAATGACCGGGTGGTGATGGCCCTGACGGATGTCACCGAGCAGATCCTATCCATCACCAAGGACCCGACGGACCTGTTCGATGCGGTGAAACAGGAACGGCCGAACTACTTCGCCGTCACCATCAACGACACGGTGCATCCGTATCTCCTGGAGGCCATGTTGCGGAAGGAATTCAGCCGGCGGAACATCCAGGAGGACTTCGAGTACGGCATCTACGATTGTTTCACCGACAGCATCGTCTACGGCAACTATGTATCGGTGGATAGTGTGGACACCGACTCGGTGTCGCATAGCCAACTCCAGCAATTGGACAAGGATGGGCACTACTTCGGAGTGTACTTCCCCAACCGGCGTAGCACGCTATGGGAAGAGGAGGAGAACACCTGGATGTGGATCTTCCCCTTCGTGGTCACGGTCATCGTCTTCAGCTTCTTCGCCTACAGTGTCTGGGTCATCCTTCGACAACGGAAGTTGAGCGAGATGAAGAACGACTTCATCGGGAACATGACGCACGAACTGAAGACACCGATCAGCACCATCGGCTTGAGCAGCGAAGTGCTTTGCGACCCTGGCATCATCCATGAGCCGGAAAGGCTTCGTGAGTACGCTCGGATCATCCGAAGCGAGAACGAACGTCTACGGACCCAGGTGGAACGTGTCCTGC
>SSGN01000127.1 GCA_008016945.1 Flavobacteriales bacterium | reverse complement strand
GGACTGGCTACACACGCTGGAGCACAACTTCTTCTGCGGCACCTGTCACCCCGGCTCGGAGGCCGGGGCAGGTTCACCCAACCGCCGTTTGATCAACTACCGGGTGATGGTGAACGACCTGTTCGACATCGCCCTTCAAGGCACGTGCAGCGGTTGCAACACCATAGCCGCCCGCTATGTGGAGACCGGTAAGGACCCAGCGAAGGTGAAGCGGATCAAGTCGGTTCTGCGGGAGCGGAAGAAGGGCCATGGGTAGGCGGGTCGCCGCTTACATTTGGGTCATGGTCCACATCGTAACCAAGCGCACCACGAAGCGGCGCATGAAGAGCATCATGAAGACCGCCAGCCGGCGGAGCCGCCCGAAGAAGGGCGCGGACTTCAGCGACCTGGTGGGCACCGCACCGTTGCACGCCGATCCGGTGAAGTTCCAACGCGCGCTCCGCGATGAGGTATGAGCGTGTCGCCATCGACAACGGCATCCTGCTCTACATCTTGGGTGGCGACAAGTCCGCCCATGAGCTTTTGAGGGGCCGTGAAGTGGTCGCGAGCGCCATGGTGCGCATGGCGGCCATGGTGTACCACGGAGCGGACGAGGATCATTTGGTGCAGGTGCAACGCTTCCTTGACCGTTGCGCATTGGAGGAGATCCATCGATCCATCCAGGACCGCGCGGTTGACCTTCGCCTGCGCTACAAATTGAAGTTGCCCGACGCGGTGATCGCCGGTACAGCCCTGCACCTGGGCATCCCGTTGATAACGGCGGACAAGGTCTTCAGCAAGTTGAAACCCGAAGTGGAGGTGGTCCTTTACGCGAAATAACCCGTGCTTTTCCCTTCCCCGATGACCTCCACCGCCATCGTCAACAAAGTCTGGAACTTCTGCCACACCCTGCGTGATGATGGCGTAGGTTACGGCGACTACCTGGAGCAGCTCACCTACCTGCTGTTCCTGAAGATGGCCGACGAGTACAGCGGGCCGATATACAAGCGCGACACCAAGGTGCCGAAGGGTTTCGACTGGCAGAGCCTTCGCGGCAAGAGCGGCGCTGAGCTGGAGAGCCACTACGTGAAGCTGCTCGACGAGTTGGGCAAGAAGACCGGCATGCTGGGCGACATCTTCGTGAAAGCCCAGAACAAGATCAGCGACCCGGCCAAACTGCACAAGCTGATCCAGCTGATCGACGGCGAGAGCTGGGTGCTGCTGGGCGCCGACGTGAAGGGCGACATCTACGAGGGCCTGCTGCAGAAGAACGCCGAGGACACCAAGAGCGGCGCGGGCCAGTACTTCACGCCGCGCCCGTTGATCCAGGCCATGGTGGAGTGCGTGCGCCCGCAGCCCGAGCACACCATCGCCGACCCGGCCTGCGGCACCGGCGGCTTCTTCCTCGCGGCCTACGACCACCTCACCAAGCAGCACAAGCTGAACAAGGACCAGCTGAGGTTCCTGAAGTACGAGACCTTCCACGGCTGGGAGATCGTGACCAGCACCGCGCGCCTGTGCCTGATGAACCTCTTCCTGCACAACGTAGGTGACATGGACCACGAGGCCGACATCATCCGCGACGACAGCCTGCGCACCACACCCGCGAAGAAGTTCGACCACGTGCTCACCAACCCGCCATTCGGCAAGAAGAGCAGCGTAACGGTGACCAACGATGATGGGGAGGAAAAGCGCGAGGCCCTCACCTACAACCGTCAGGACTTCTGGGCCACCACCAGCAACAAGCAGCTCAACTTCGTGCAGCACATCTGCAGCATGCTGAAACCGGGCGGCACTGCGGCCGTGGTGCTGCCGGACAACGTGCTGTTCGAGGGCGGCGCGGGCGAGAACGTGCGCAAGCAGCTGCTGCGCACCACCGAGCTGCACACCATCCTGCGCCTGCCCACCGGCCTCTTCTACGCGCAGGGCGTTAAGGCGAACGTGCTCTTCTTCGAGAACAAGCCCGGCGCGAAGACCCCGTGGACCAAGGAGGTGTGGATCTACGACTACCGCACCAACATCAAGCACACGCTGAAGACCGACCCGCTCCGGTACGAGGACCTGGTGGACTTCATCGCCTGCTACAACCCCGCCGACCGCCACAAGCGCAAGGAGACCTGGAGCGCGAAGACGCCGGAGGGCCGCTGGCGCAAGTACACGTACGACGAGATCATGGCCCGCGACAAGGCCAGCCTGGACATCTTCTGGCTGAAGGATGAGAGCCTGGAGGACAGCGCCAACCTGCCCGAGCCGGGCGTGCTGGCGGCGGAGATCGTGCAGGACCTGGAGGCGGCGCTGAAGGAGTTCAGGGCGATCGCGGAGGACCTGAAAGGGTAGCCTTCTCATCGGCGCCGGTTCGGGCATCAGAGCGCACCAGCATCCGCCAGCGGAGTATTTTCGGGCGCCGTTCAATGCGGCAACCCCTGCAATGAAGATCGCTGTTGTCGGAGCCACAGGCATGGTCGGTGGCGTGATGCTGAAGGTGCTCGAAGAGCGCAATTTCCCTGTGGATGAACTGCTGCCCGTGGCCAGCGCGAAGAGCGTGGGCAGCACCGTGTGTTTCCGTGGAAAGGATGTGACCGTGATCGGCATGGAGGAGGCCATCGCGCGGCGCCCGGACATCGCCCTTTTCTCCGCTGGTGGCGGCACTTCATTGGAGTGGGCGCCGCGTTTCGCGGAGGTGGGTTGCACGGTGATCGACAACAGCAGCGCGTGGCGCATGGAACCGGACAAGAAGCTGGTGGTGCCCGAGATCAACGGACATGTGCTCACGGCGGCTGACCGCATCATCGCCAACCCCAACTGCAGCACGATACAGATGGTACTCGCGCTGGCGCCATTGCACAAGGCGTTCGGCGTGCAGCGTGTGATCGTTTCCACCTACCAGAGTGTGACGGGCACCGGTGTGAAGGCCATGCACCAGCTCGATGATGAGCAGCAGGGCGTGGCGGGTGAGAAGGCCTATCCGTTCCCCATCCACCGCAACGTGATCCCGCGCTGCGACGTGTTCACCGACAACGGCTACACGAAGGAGGAGATGAAGCTCGTACACGAGACGAAGAAGATCCTGGATCCGACGATCCGTGTGACCGCCACCGCCGTGCGCGTGCCCGTGACCGGGGGCCATAGCGAGGCCGTGAACGTGGAATTCGCCAAGGAGTTCGAGCTCGATGCCGTGCGCGAACTGCTGCGCAACGCGCCGGGCATCGCCCTGCTCGACGATCCCGCGAACGATGGCTACCCCATGCCGCTGATCGCCCATGGGCGCGATGAAGTGTTCGTAGGCCGCCTGCGCCGCGATGAGACACAACCGCGCACGCTGAATCTCTGGATCGTGGCCGACAACCTACGCAAGGGTGCCGCCACGAATGCTGTGCAGATCGCGGAATTGCTGGTGCGGGAGGGGTTGTTGAACGGGCGGAACCCCGCTGCGTGAGCACAGGGCCACGTGTTCGACCTGTGCGTGGATCGGGCGCGTTGGACGTCAGTTCGTCAGCGGATCGCTCGTGCGCTCGGCAAGAGGGGCGGGCGCTTCAGGTGCGGCTGCGGATGCTGCCGCCTCGTGACGGGTCTGGCGGCGCTGTGCAAGGATGAACAGCCCGATGCCCACCGAGATGGCCGCATCGGCGATGTTGAACACAGGCCGGAAGAACACGAAGTGTTCGCCGCCCCAGAACGGCAGCCATTCCGGGAGGCGTCCCTCGATCAGCGGGAAGTAGAACATGTCCACCACGGCCCCGTGTAAGAAGGGGGCATAACCACCATCGGGCGGGAACAGCACGGCCTTCTGGTAGGGTGTGCTGGCGCTGAAGATCACACCGTAGAACGTGCTGTCGATGATGTTGCCCAACGCCCCGGCGAGGATCAGCGATATGCTGACCACCATGCGGACACCCGCACCGCGCTGGATCATGCGGTACAGGCTGTAGCCGATGGCCGTTACCGCTCCGATCCGGAACAGCGTAAGCAGCAGTTTGCCCCATTCGCCGCCGAACTCCATCCCGAAAGCCATGCCCCGGTTCTCGATGAAGTGCAGATAGCCCTTGTCGCCCAGGATCGGGATGGCGCTGTCGTAGTAGAAGTTCAGCTTCACCCACACCTTCAAAGCCTGGTCGGCCAGCAGCACGAGCAGGATGATGAGGATGGATTTCTTCATGCGCTGTGGACCGGAAGCCGGGGACCACCACTATGGTAGAACCCCTGTGTGACGATCACCGACCCTGCGGTCAATTGCCCATCTGCTGTTTGGCCTCGATGCTCAGGGTGGCGTGCGGCACCAGGCGCAAGCGCTCTTTGCTGATCAACCGGCCGGTGACGCGGCAGATGCCGTACGTCTTGTTGCGGATCCGCAGTAGGGCGTCCTCCAGGTGCTTGATGAACTTCTCCTGACGACCCGCGAGTTGTGCGGTCTCCTCGCGGCTCAGGGTCTCACTGCCATCCTCGATCATCTTGAACGAAGGGCTGGTGTCGTCCGTGCCGTTGTTGTCGGTGTTCGCCAGTGTTTGCTTCAGCAGGTCGTAGTCCTTGCGGGCCTCGTCCAGCTTCTTGTTGATCAGGTCGCGGAACTCGCTGAGCTCCTCATCGCTGTACCGCACCTTATCCGGGCTCTCCAGGGTGGATACCTGTTTCTTCACCACCGGCGCCGCCATGGGCCGGTTCGGAGCCACCACCTGGGTCACCAACGGTTTGTTGGTCACCTTCGTTTCTTTCGGCGCGACCTTCTCCTCCTTCTTGGGTTCCTTCTTCACGGGCTTTTCCGGTACTGGAGCCGGCTTTGTGCTCTTGGGAGCGGGTACTGGTTTCGGTTCGGGCTTTTTCGGCGCCGCCTTGGCCGGCGTCGACTTCACCACGGTCTTGGGCTTCGGCGCCACCTTGGCCGGTGCTGTTTTTTTCACCACGGCCTTCGGCGCAGCCACGGCCTTCTTCGCGGCTTTCGAAACCGGCTTCTTGGCCACGACCGCCTTGGTGGGCTTGCTCGTTGTTTTGGCCACCGTCTTCTTCACGGGAGCCTTGGCCGTTTTCTTGGCAGCGGGCTTGGTGGTCTTCTTCACCGGGGCCTTGGCGGCTTTCTTCGGCGCAGCCTTCTTGGCCGCCGGCTTAGCGGCGGACTTGACGGCTTTCTTCGGCGCGGCCTTCACTGGCTTCGCGGCCTTTTTCGCTGGTTTCTTGGCCATGACTATCCCGGTTTTGAAAATGTCCGCAAATATAGTAGCCCACCCGCGTCAAATGGCCGACCTGACAAGGCTCAGGAAACAGCTGGTCGTCTCGTCCAGAACCACCTCGCTCGAAGTGCTCCCCGCTTGGGGCAGATTGTCCGTAAGTAATTGGTCTTCAGCGGTTAGTGCGAGTGTTTCGGCGATGATCCAACGGGCATGCTGGCGAATGGCCTGTTCGAACGACGCGTTCCCATTGCGCTGGATCCGCAGGTCGATCCGGTCGGTCACCTCCAGCCCGCTCTCCTTCCGCAGGGTCTGGATCCGGCTCACCAGCTCCCGCGCGATGCCTTCCTGCACCAGTTCATCGGTGAGGGTGATGTCCAGCGCCACGGTCAGCGGCCCATCGCTGGCCACGCTCAGCCCCGGCACGTTCTCGGCGGTGATCTCCACATCGTCGCGCAGCAGTTCCACCGCCTGACCTTCCACCGTGAGCGTCATGCGGCCGTTCGTTTCCAGCTCGGCGATCTGCGCCTGACTGAAGGCGTTCACCGCGGCGGCCACGCTCTTCATCAACTTGCCCATGCGCGCACCGAGCTTCTTGAAGTCGGGCTTGATCTTCTTGATGAGCTTGCTCTCGCTGGCGTCGAGGATCACGAGCTCCTTCACGTTCACCTCGCTCAGCACCAGGTCGCGGATGGCCTCCAGGCGCGTGCGCATCGCCGCGTCGATCACGGGCACCAGCATCTTCTGCAAGGGCTGGCGCACGCGGTGGCCCTCCTTCTTGCGGATGCT
>SSGN01000123.1 GCA_008016945.1 Flavobacteriales bacterium | reverse complement strand
GTAAGAACTATCTCACCGATGTTGCCACAGCGGACACGCTATTACGGTTGATACAATCGGTACCCAGCCCCAAGGCCGAGCCGATCAAGCTCTGGCTCGCGAAGGTGGGCTACGAGCGCATGCAGGAGATGGCCGACCCGAGCCTTGGCCTCGACCGCGCCCGCGAGCTCTGGCGCAAGCACGGCCGCAGCGAGAAGTGGATCCAGCAGCGGATGATGGGCCAGGAGACCCGCAACAAACTCACCGACTATTGGAAGGAGCACGGGATCAAGGAGGGTGACGAATTCGCGATCCTCACCAATATCATCCACCAGGAGTGGAGCGGCGTGACGGTGAAGGACCACAAGGCCATCAAGGGCCTGAAGACCCAGAACCTCCGCGACCACATGACCGAGGCCGAGCTGATCTTCACGGCACTGGCCGAACTGAGCACGCGGCAGATCGCCGAGAGCGAACAAGCCACGGGCATGCCGAAGAACAAGGTGGCAGCGAAGAAGGGCGGTGGAATCGCGAAAAAGGCGCGGCTTGAACTCGAGCAGAAGACGGGGAAGTCGGTGGTGTCGGGGAGCAATTTCCTGCCGCCGAAGAAGAGCGTCAAGGGAAAGCGGAAATGATCCATTGACCGGATGTGGCCCAAGGAATTCATACCGAAATCCTTCACCGAGCTTCGGCAGGGCTACGGTGCGGCGCAGTTGCGGCGCGACGTGATGGCCGGGATCATCGTGGGCATCGTGGCGCTGCCGCTGGCCATCGCTTTCGCCATCGCCTCGGGCGTATCGCCGGAGAAAGGACTGATCACGGCCGTGGTGGCGGGCTTCGTCATCAGCACCTTCGGGGGCAGCCGCGTGCAGATCGGTGGTCCCACGGGTGCCTTTATCGTGATCGTCTACGCCATCGTGCAGAAGCATGGCGTGGAAGGGCTCACCATCGCCACCTTCCTGGCGGGCTTCATCATCCTGCTCATGGGGCTGCTCCGGTTCGGCGGCCTGCTGAAGTACTTCCCGCACACCATCATCGTGGGCTTCACGTCGGGGATCGCGGTGATCATCTTCTCCGCGCAGGTGAACGACTTCCTCGGGCTTGGCCTGGAGAACGTGCCGTCCGGCTTCGTGGACAAATGGGCGCTGTACTTCCGCTCGGCCACCGCGATCCATCCGCTGTCCGCGGCCATCGCCATCGGGACGGTGCTGGTCACGGCGCTGCTGCCACGCATCACGAAGAAGGTCCCCGGCTCCTTTGTGGCGATCATCCTAGCCACGTTGGCCGTGCGCCTGCTGCACCTGCCGGTGGAGACCATCGGCACGCGCTTCGGAGCGATCCCCTCCACCCTGCCCATGCCGCAGCTCTATGCCGTGGACCTCGCGACCATCAAGGACCTGCTGCAGCCGGCCTTGGCGATCGCGCTGCTCGGCGGGATCGAATCGCTGCTTTCCGCCGTGGTGTCCGATGGCATGATCGGCGGGCAGCACCGCAGCAACATGGAGCTGGTGGCACAGGGCGGCGCCAATGTGCTCTCGGCCATGTTCGGCGGCATCCCGGCCACGGGTGCGATTGCCCGCACGGCCACCAACGTGCGCAGCGGCGGCCGCACCCCGATGGCGGGCATGGTGCACGCGCTCACCCTGCTGTTGATCATGCTGGTGGCGGCGCCGCTGGCCGAACACATCCCCATGGCGTGCCTGGCGGGCATCCTCGTGGTGGTGGCGTGGAACATGAGCGAACTCCACGCCTTCATCACGGTGTTCAAGACCAACCGGTACGACCGTGTGGTACTGCTCACCACCTTCCTGCTCACGGTGATCTTCGACCTGGTGATCGCCATCGAGATCGGCATGGTGATGGCCGCCTTCCTGTTCATGAAGCGCATGGCGGATTCCGTGCAGATGGACGCCCTGCTGGCCGATCGCGCGGAGGGTGATGCGCAGGACAGCGAGCGCGGGAGGATCCCCAAGGACGTGCTGGTGTACGAGGTGAACGGGCCGCTCTTCTTCGGTGCCGCGCAGACCTTCGCCTCCACCTTGCGCACCATCGGCACCGGCCACCGCGTGCTGATCCTGAAGATGCGCAACGTGCCCCTGATCGACGCCACCGGCCTGCACCGCGTGCGCGACATCGTGGACACCATGAAGCGCCGCCATGTGCGGGTGCACTTCGTAGGGCTCAACGCACAGGTGTCCGCCGATCTGCGTGAGGCCGGCATCGCGGACAACGACGTGCTCTTCGCTACGCTGGAGGAAGCGATCCAGGCAGCGGAACAGGTGCGGAAAGTCGCGACGCACTGAGTTCGACGCATTCCAACGGGCTCGCGCTACCCCAACGGAAAAGCCCTCACCCGTCCGTACCGCTCCCCCGGTTTCAACACGCGCTTGAGCAGCACCAGTTCTTCCACGCGCTCGGCGCTGGCAAGCTCGTGCGGTACGAGCATCTCCCACGCCTTCTCGAACTGCGCGGGCTTAAGACCGGCTGCGACGGTGAGGTGCGGATGATCCGTCTCGCGGAGCGCCGGGCTCAACGCCTCATGCTGACGCAACGCAGCAACGACGGGTGCGCGCACCGCCGCGATGGCCTCCTTCTCCACCGGATCGATGTAGATGGTGCGCCGGTCGGGGAAGTGCGTGATGCCACGATAGTGCAACGCGAACTCCCGTTGACCGAGGATACTGGTCTCCACAGCACGAATGATGTCGGCCTCGTGTTCATCGGGCAGGTCGAGGAAGCACAGGGTGACGTGTGGTGGCGTGTGCCGTCCGCTGAAGGAGCCGATGCGGGCGTGGAGCAGTTCGCGCAAGCGGTCCACCTCGGCTGAAAGTTCCGGTGAAGGCAGAATGGTGAGGAGGAAACGGTGGAGCATGGTTCAGGGGACCGGATATCCGTGAATATCCGCAAATAGCCGGAACGTATCCGCAAACCGGGATGCCGCGTGAGGGGCAGCAGCGGCGGCCTGCCGATGGAACGCCCCTGCGGACACGTGCAGCGAGGAGGCCGCGAGGAACGAGCGGACCCCGGAGCGCCGTGGACGCCGGGCGGGCCGAGGCAGCCACAGCGGATGACCCGGCCCGTGCGCCAGCCCGCGCGCCGGAAGGGACACGCCCAAAACATGCTCCGCCAGGTTCTCGTCATTCTCACCTCCTTCTCCCTTCTCACCTCTCTCACCCTTCTCCCCACCCCCCCCATTCTCCCCACCCCCACCCTTCTCCCGCCCCTCACCATTCTCCCGCCCCTCACCATTCTGCCGATTTTGAAAATTTGTTATGCGTGCATAACTTTATCCCGAACACCGCGTACCACATACCGTAAGAACCGTTCCTATCTACACGTCCATGAGCACCGCAACGAAAAAGGCCCTGCAGGGCGGCGAATTCCTGATCCGCGAAAGCGACCCGCAGGACATCTTCATTCCCGAGGAGTTCAACGAGGAACAGGGCATGATCGCGCAGACGGCGGTGGACTTCCTCGCACAGGAGGTGTGGCCGCACCTGGACCGCATTGACCAGCAGGAAGAAGGCTTGATGCCGAAGCTCCTGGAGAAAGCCGGTGAACTGGGCCTGCTGGGCATCAGCGTGCCCGAGGATTACGGCGGTTTCGGAAAGGACTTCGTGACCGGCATGCTGGTGACGGAGAAGACCGGCGCGGGCCACAGCTACAGTGTGGCGATGGCGGCGCACACGGGCATCGGCACACTGCCGATCCTCTACTACGGCAACGCGGAGCAGAAGGCGAAGTACATCCCCAAGCTGGCGAGCGGCGAATGGAAGGCGTGCTATTGCCTGACCGAGCCCGGCAGTGGCAGCGACGCGAACAGCGGCAAGACCAAGGCGGTGCTCACGCCCGACGGCAAGCACTACGTGATCAACGGCCAGAAGATGTGGATCACCAACGGCGGTTTCGCCGATGTGTTCACGGTGTTCGCGAAGATCGATAACGACGAGAACCTCAGCGCCTTCATCGTGGAGAAGGGGTTCGGTGGGATCACGCTGAACCCCGAGGAGCACAAGATGGGGATCAAGGGCAGCAGCACGCGGCAGGTGTTCTTCAACGACTGCAAGGTGCCGGTGGAGAACCTGCTGAGCGAGCGGGGCAACGGTTTCAAGATCGCGGTGAACATCCTGAACATAGGCCGGATCAAGCTGGCGGGCGCCACGCTGGGCGGGGCAAAAGCGGTGGTGGACCAGAGCGTGAAGTACGCCAACGAGCGCACGCAATTCGGCAAACCGATCAGTGCGTTCGGTGCGATCCGGCAGAAACTGGCCGACCAGGCCACCTATTGTTATGTGCTGGAGAGCACGCTGTACCGGTGTAGCCAGGACATGGAGAACGCCATTGAAGCGTTGGAGGCCGGCGGTGCCGACCACGCGAAGGCGCTGCTGAAGGGCGTGGAGCAATACGCCGCCGAGGCCGCGATCCTGAAGGTGGCGGGCAGCGAATGCCTGGACTACGTGGTGGACGAAGGCGTGCAGATCTACGGCGGCATGGGTTACAGCGCCGAGAGCCCCGTGGAGCGCGCCTACCGCGACAGCCGGATCAACCGGATCTTCGAGGGCACGAACGAGATCAACCGCATGCTCACGGTGGACATGCTGCTGAAGCGCGCGATGAAAGGTCAGCTGGACCTGATGGGCCCGGCGATGGCCGTATCGCAGGAGCTGATGGGCATTCCCGAAATGCCGGAGCCTGACGAATCGCTCCTCGCCGATGAGAAGCGCATGGTGGCGAACTTCAAGAAGGCCGTGCTGATGGCCGCCGGTGGCGCGGCGCAGAAGCTGGGCCTGGAACTGGCCAAGCACCAGGAGACGCTGATGCATATCGCGGACATGGTGATCGACACCTATCTCGCGGAGAGTGTGCTGTTGCGGACGTTGAAACTGGCGCAAATGCGGGGTGTGAACGGTGAGAATGGTGAGGGTGGTGATAACATGAAGGAGCAGATCGCCATGTGCCAGCTGTACATCCATGAGGCCGCGGACCGGATCCACAAGTACGCCAAGGAGGCCGTGAACAACTTCGCCGAAGGCGATGAGCAACGTGCGATGCTGATGGGCGCCAAGCGCTACAGCAAGAACACGCCGATCAACACGGCCGAGCTGCGGAAAATGATCGCGAAGAAGATGATCGCGGCGGGGAAGTACTGCTACTGAGCGTGCACCTACTGAGACGACATGAAAGAACCGGGCGATCCAATGGTGAAAAGGTGAAAGGGTGAAAGGGTGAAAAACGTGAGAAGGTGAAATGCCTCGTACCCTTTCACGCTTTCACCCCAGTGGTCCAGATCGCTGAGCTCGGCCGGATCTTCATCACCGGCTCAGTAAGCGTAGCGTACACGGGGTGTCGCTTATTGCCAGGTGGGATCCTTCGGTACATGGCGCAGATTCAGGCAGGTCCAGTTGCCGCCGAGGTGAACGTTCCTGAAGTGTTCGGCGATGACCAGTGACGTGTTCATGGCACCGAATGACGAGGTCCCGGGAATGCTGACGAACATCAGCTACACCCCGTTCCGCGCCACTACCTTCATGCCATGGAAGCGACACTGTTCTACAAGGAACTCGGACGGCTGCTCTATGCCATCGCCGCAGCGGACGGCCGGGTGAGCAACAAGGAGATCGACACGTTGAAGTGGGTGGTGAAGGACCTCCTCGTGCCGGTGGAAGCTGGCACGGATCATCATGGCACGGACACCGCCTTCATCACCGAGTTTGAGTTCGACACACTGCTGGACCGCGGCATGTCCGCCGACGATGCCTACGCCTCGTTCCGCGCATACATCGCCCAGCACCGCTACCACCTGAACAAGGAGCGCCGCGAGCTGATCTACACCTGCGCCGATGCGGTGGCCAATGCCATGCATGGGGTGAGCGCGAAGGAACTGCCCTTGCTGATCGACCTGCACAGGACCTTGGGTTAGGCAAGCCGGGGCCGGGTACCACCAGGTCATCGCGTCATTGATCCACACTCCAGCCAACGGCACGGGATCGCGGCATGATGCACGGTCGATGCGCCGTAGGCGGAGGTGCGCTGGCAGGTGGGCGGTGGGCGCCCATTGCACACGTGCAGGATCGGGAGGTCCTTTGCATGTACGTGGTCATCGCCATACGATCCAAGCCACTCCACGGACGCGTAGAGGCACGCTATCCGGGAGCACCACGCAGGGCGACCCGGCCTGAGCCAGGCAGCGAACAACGTGGATCAGGTGTCTTATCTTCAACGAGCGCAAAGCCCCCCCACCGACCACCTGCCACCATGGAACGCACAGCCCTCCACCTGCTCCAATGCCTTCTACTGGCCATATTCACAGCCATACCGGGACCATCCGATGCACAGGTCTTCATTTCAAGCCTTGCCGAAAGGCAGGCCTTGAACACGTTGATCCCGGGGATCGTGGACCAGGCTGGCATCATGGACACGACGAACCAGGCCATTGGCCAAGTGGATTCCGTTACGATCAACCTCCAAATAGGTCTCACCGAGAGCCAGGCGGGTGACACCGTGGATTTTCGTGGCTTGAGGTATCTCGACTCCCTGCGATACCTCGACCTCCAGTTGAACCAGGAATGGCACATCCCTGCTATTCATTTTCATGGCTTCCCTTCTGGTCTGCGGGCGCTTTCCCTGGATGAATGGGGAGGCTTGAACAACCCATTGCACCTGAACGACCTTCCTGCAGGCCTGAAGTTACTTACAGTGCACTCCTATGACGAGTTAGCGAGGCCCATCCGGATCGGCGCCATGCCCGATAGCTTGGTAAGGATGGACATCATGGCGGATGGGATCGTTTGGGATGGCACGCCGTACATCCATAGGCTCAACTTCTCCTGGAACGGATTTACTGGATTGATCTTCCCGACCGCGGTGGTGGATAGCATGGGGATCTTCTATGACAACTACATGGGCAGCCTGGACTTGTCCCAAGTCGAAGCCCACCAACTCACCATCATATCCGGAGTCTACTCAACCGAAGCAAATTTTGAGGCATGGCCAATGGGTATGTCCACGCTACTCATCGAAGGTCCCATGTGGCATTCCGCACCCTGTTTCCCTTGGTTTCCGGATGGACTGACCAGTTTCAACTACTCAGGCCCAGGAGTAGATCGCGAGCTTTGCTTGCCCAACTGGCCTTCCTCGTTGGTGCACTGTATACTGGGCTTCCAGCAAGCCTATCCCGACGATGTCACCTATTGCTCGGTGCTCAACAGCACCTGCCCCGGTTCTAACCCCGGCATTTCGGGACGGGTGTTCATGGATGTCAACGCGGACGGGCAATACACCCCTGGTGAACCGCCGTTACCCCAAGCCACCCTCTTGATCCAGCCCAACGGACATGTGGTGGGTATTGAAGCCGATGGCACCTGGGAAGTGGGTGTGCTGCCCGGCAATTACACGATCACCCCCAGCAGCGGCTACCCTTACTATCAATCCTTCCAACCCGCCTCGCACACCGCGAACCTCCCGGAGTTGGGTGAGCTGGACACGCTCAACGACTTCGCCGTCACGCTCGAGCCCAACATCCAAGACCTACAAGCCAGGATCCACGCCGATCCCGCCCGACCCGGCTTCAACGATCGCCTATACCTCTCCTGTCGCAACTACGGCACCGTGCCGATGCCCGCCCAACTGGTGTTGAATTACGATTCGGACCAAAGCTGGGTGGGGAGCTCCATCCCCCCCGATACCCACACCGGGAATACGGCCACTTGGAACCTGGACACGTTGGGGCTGGGGCGAACCATGCAACTGACCGTGGACCTGTTCACGGATGCCACCGTACCGCTTGGCACTCCCATCAACCACCAGTTGTCCGCCTTTCCCGTTTCCAGCGACGAAACACCCAGCGACAATGTGGTCCACGTGAACGACAACGTGGTCGGCAGTTTCGACCCGAACGACAAGTTGGTGGACCCGCCTGCCATGACCCCGAACGACGCCCAGGCCGGCGATAACCCCATCACCTACACCATCCGTTTCCAGAACACCGGAACCTACCTCGCCGAGCGCGTGGTGATCGTGGACACCCTACCCGAAGGGCTGCAGCCGCAGAGCATCGAATTCCTCAGCAGCAGCCACACCTGCCACTGGTATGTGCGCGATGGCGTACTGCACTTCATCCACGCGAACATCAACCTGCCCGACAGCACGAGTGATGAACCCGGCAGCCACGGCTACGTCCAATTCCGGATCCTACCCGACACCGATCTGCAGGACGGTGCCGAGGTGACGAACATCGCACACATCGTCTTCGACTTCAACGCGCCGATCGTCACCCCCCCGGCGATCTTCCGCGTGAACGTGGCCGCGCACATGGACGAAGCCAGCGCACCGTCCGTCCGGATCCATCCGAATCCGGTCCGGGATAGGCTGTGGGTGTTGCTCCCCGACATGCACCACGATATGCCATACACCGTACAAGACCTCTCCGGCCGCCTGGTGCTGCGCGGGCGCGCGACCCGCAACGATGCCGTGGACGTGAGTGCGCTACAACCTGGCCCGTACATGCTCTCGGTGATCGGCAACGCGGGTGTGCGCACCAGCCGGTTCGTGAAGATCCAGTGACCCCGGATGCGTCCCCTCCTGCCCCTGCTGCTGGTCCTCGGCACCGCACTACACGCCCAGGTCTGGCAACAGCTTCCCGACTTCCCCGGCACGGCGCGGGATGATGCCGCAGCGTTCAGCATCGGCAACAGGATCCACGTGGGCACCGGCATGGAGGTGGGTTGGGGTCTGACCAACGATTGGTGGTGCTTCGACACGCAGGCCGGCACCTGGCAAGCCATGGCGAGCATGCCCGCCACGCCGCGCCAGTACTGCGCGGCGTTCACGGTGAACGGTGTGGGATACGTGTTCGGCGGTGTGGATGCGAACGGCGCGTTGGCGGAGCTGTGGGCCTACGATCCACAGAGCGACCAATGGCAGCAGAAGAGTTCCATGCCTGCTGAGGCACGCTACGCCGCCACCGCGGTGGAAGGTTGGGGCTACGGCATCGTGGCCACGGGGATGCTGGCCAGCGGCGTACCGACCAAGGAAGCCTGGAAGTACCATCCGGCCACCGACACGTGGGAGCGGATCGCTCCCGTACCCGGCCCTTCGCGCCATCGCGCCACGGCCCTTCAGGATGGCGGCGGGATGCTGATCGTAGGTGGAGCGGATTCCACCGGCACAGCGCTCAGCGATGCCTGGAGCTATCCCGTCTGGTTCGAGACCGGGCAGTACCATACCGGTACACCACTGCCCGCACCGCGTTACGGCATGAAAGGTGGCACCCACACCGTGATGACCTTGGTGGGTGGCGCCGACGGTGACACCACCTTCCACGCCGACACGTGGAACGGATCCACCGGTTCCTGGTCAGCGCTTCCGCCGTTCCCGGGCGGGCCACGGCGTGGTGGCGTGGGTGCAGGCATCGATGCACCCGACAGTTGGACCAACACCTTCTTCTTCGGCCTCGGCCTGGGTCAGGACTTCACGCGACGCAAGGACTGGTGGCGGCTGGACTTCCCCGTTGGGATCCACGAAGCAGGACAAGGCCTGATGGAGCTGTACCCCAACCCTACGAGCGGCAGCGTGATGGTGAGCTGGCCGGGATCCTGGCCGAACGCGCGTGTCACCATCCGGGATGCCACGGGCCGGTCGGTGGGTGAGCAGCAGGTGGACAAGGGCTCGCCCATCGCTGTTGAACACCTGGCGCCCGGCCGCTATATGTTCGTTGCGCACCACGGACCCTTGCGCCTGCACGGATCGCTGACCAAACTACCCTGATGCCATTCCTCGACCCCGCGTTGGAGCGCTACGCCGAAGCGAACACCGCACCCGAGCCCGACCACTTGCGCGAACTCGCCGCGGAAACACAGGCCACCACCGACCTGCCCAACATGCTCAGCGGACACGTGCAAGGGCGATTCCTCAGCCTGCTCAGCCACCTCGTGCGCCCCACACTGGCCCTGGAGATCGGCACGTTCACGGGCTACAGCGCGTTGTGCCTCGCCGAAGGCCTGGCCCCCGATGGCATCTTGCACACCATCGACATCTTCAACCCCGTGGCCGCCATGGCCGACCGTTACTTCCGGAAGGCCGGGTACACCCATCGTATCCGGCAGCACATCGCACCGGCGTTGGACGTGATCCCGCGCATCGAAGGGCGGTTCGACCTGGTCTTCATCGATGCGGACAAATCGAACTACATCCGCTACCTCGACCTGGTGATCGATCGCATGAACACCGGTGGGCTGATCATCGCGGACAACGTGTTATGGAACGGCAAGGTGCTCGCCGAAGCCCCGGCTCACGACGGTGATACCCGCGGGCTCGCGGCCTATGCACGAAGAGTGAGCACCGACGAACGGCTGCAAAGCGTGCTGCTGCCCCTGCGCGATGGGCTGCTGGTGAGCCGGAGGAAGTGAGCGCCACGGCTATCTTGCGGCCATGCTCGTGGACCTGCGTTCCGACACCGTTACGCGCCCAACGCCAGGCATGCGTGCCGCCATGGCCGCCGCCGAAGTGGGCGACGATGTCTTCGGCGAAGACCCCACGGTCGCGGCCCTGGAAGCGCGCCTCGCCCTGCTCTTCGGCAAAGAGGTTGGGCTGTTCTGCTCCAGCGGCACCATGACCAACCAGATCGCGTTGAACCTGCACACGCGTCCGGGTGACGAGGTGATCTGCGAGGAGGGCGCGCACATCTACCGCTACGAGGGCGGGGGCCTGATGGCGAACAGCGGGGTCAGTGTCCGGTTCGTCGCGGCCGATCGTGGCCGGTTCACCGCGGAACAAGTGGCCGGAGCCATCAACGACCCCGACAACCCGCACCTGGCCCGCACGCGGCTGGTGAACGTGGAGAACACGAGCAACCGCGGAGGCGGCAGCGTGTGGGCCCTGAGCGAGGTGGAACGGATCCGCGCGGTATGCGTCAAGCACGACCTGGCCCTACACCTCGATGGTGCCCGCATCTTCAATGCGATGGCCGCCGATGGCCACCGTCCGGCGGAATGGGGTGCGGTCTTCGACACGATCTCGATCTGCCTGAGCAAAGGCCTGGGCGCCCCCGTGGGCAGTGTGCTCGTCGGCAACAAGGCATCGATCCACGAAGCGCGCCGGGTCCGGAAAAGATGGGGCGGTGGCATGCGGCAGGCGGGGATCATCGCCGCGGCCGGGCTGTATGCCCTGGACCACCACGTGGAGCGCCTGGCCACGGACCACGCCCATGCCTCCGCGTTGGCGGCCGGGCTCGAAGCCCGATCCTACGTACAGCACGTGATGCCCGTGGAGACCAATATCGTGGTGGCCACCCTGTGTCGTGCGGAAGACCTGGACGGCTTCTTGCAGCATCTGCAGCGGCATCAGGTCCGGGCCATGGCCTTCGGTCCGGGCATGGTGCGCATGGTAACGCACCTCGATGTGGATGCAGCGGGCGTGGAACAAGCGTTGAAGGCCATAGCTTCGTTCGTTCCATGACCACCACGCCTCGATCCGGGAACCGCCAGTTCGTCTACATCGCATGCGTGCTGGCGCTGGCCGCAGGGGCCATCATCTGGGGCTTCCGCAAGGTAGAACAGCGCCGGATGGAGTTGAGCGAGCTGGCCCTGATGAACGTTCAGCAGATGGTGCAGGTGCGGCTGGATTGTTTCTTCAAGGAGCTGGTGGAAGACCTGCGCGAAGAAGCCGCTGCGGTGGACCTTCCGGACTCCGCACTGCTCTACGAACGCTGGTTCCCGCTGCTCGACTCGCACTGGCCGATCGTGGCGATCCGCCTGGCCGACGAAACGGGGAACGAGCTTGCCATGCTGCGGAACGGGACCGAATACATCCTGAGCCGGGTGGCCACCGGTTCGAAGGACGGACCGCCCATCCGTGTGGCGTACGCGGGCGAACGTGGGCATCCGATGACCCGCGGGCCTTGGCTGCACGACCAGGACCACGACCCGCGCGAGCGCGTCTGGTTCAGCAAGGCCCTTGAGGATACACGGAACGAGCCGATATGGACCTTGAACGCCGTGGATCCCCTGCGCACGCCGCTGCTGCAACTATCCTACCTGATCCGCGCGCACCGACCCACCGAACCGTATCGGATCATCCAATTCACCGTGGATGTAACGCGCAGTCCCTGGTTGGATACGCATCGGAGCTCGGATCTCAGGCCCGGCATGTTGCTGGTGAACGACCAAGGAAGCTCCCTGCTGCACATGGACACCACCAGCGACCAACACGGGATCGTGGCGGACGAACGCGCTGCCCTGGCGGCTTGGCTCGCGCACAAGACGAGCGGGCCGTTCACCATTCAGGTCAACGGCGAAAGTCGACTGGCCCAGGTGCGCGAATACGTGCTCCACGGCCAGCCCTTGCTCCTCGGCGTGGTGATCGACCCGGCGGGACTGTCGCCGTGGTTGGGTCCGGAACGCACCGCATTGGTCATCGCTGCGATCCTGCTCACGGCCTTGACCGCTCTGCTCCTCTGGGCGTGGAACCGCAAACGACTCTCCGACGAGCGGATCCGGAAACAAGCCAAACGCAACCGATCACAGGAGTTGAAACTGGCCAAGGCCCTGGGCGAACGCGAAGTGCTGAACCGGGAGGTGCACCACCGGGTGAAGAACAACCTCCAGGTGGTGAGCAGCCTGCTGAACCTGCAGGCCACCCGGCTGGACGATGATGCGGTGAAGGCCGAATTCCTCCGGGGTAAGCGACGGATCGACACCATCGCCTTGGTGCACCACAAGCTCTATGACCTGAGCGACCTGCGCAACGTGGACCTGGGTCGATTCTTCCAAGGCCTGGTGAAAGCCCTTGCCGACCTGTACGCTCCACAGAGCAAGGCGGTGAGCCACGAGATCGACACCGATGGCATCAAGGCCGATCAGGACACGGCCATCGAACTGGGCATCATCCTGTGCGAATTGGTGGGCAACACCTACCAACATGCCTTCCCGTACGCCACCGGTGGGCATGTGGAGATCAAAGTGCGGGCCGTGGACGGCGACCTTCACCGCCTCACGGTGAAGGACAATGGCCGGGGCCTTACCGAAGGATCCAACCAGGGCGCGGGAAAACTCGGCCTGGAGATCGTCGAGGCCCTGAGTGATCAGTTGGATGGTTCGTTCCACATCCAGACCGACCCCGGGGTGCAGTTCGAGGTGCTCTTCCGCATGCAGCGATCGTCGGCCGTGTTGATCACGGAGCACGGCAGCGAGCCGTTGGAATGACCGCCGGCACGGCCGCTGGCCACCTCCCCTACCGGATCCACTCCACCTCCACGCGACGTTCGCTCGGATCACGGCGCAGGCTCCGGCTGTCGCCGTAGAAATTGACCATGAGCCGGTCGCCGTGGATGCCGCGTTGCAACAGGTAGTTCCGTACGGCACGGGCCCGCTGTTCGCTCAGCCGCAGGTTGATCGCGGGATCGCCGCTCCGATCGCTATACCCGGTGATCAACACCCTATGTTCCGGTACACGCGCGAGCTGTTCGAACACCTCGTTGAGCAACACCCGGTGTTCGGCATCGAGCCGTACGGATCCCCGTTGGAACCGCACCGTGATGTTCTGCCCGACCAGGTCGCTGAGGTCCGCTGCGGGGTTCTCCGGGGCGCGGGTCCCAAGGTCTTCGCGCACCTCGAGCTCCAATCCGGTCAACCGGTCCTCGATATCCTCCATCCGATCGCGGATGCTCCAGAGCTCCTTCCGTTGATCCATGCGGTCGATCCGGTCGTTGATCGCATCGAGTTCGGCCTTGAGCCATCGATCGCGCTTGCGGATCCGGGTCGGCACCACCTCTGGCGTATCGCTCGGCGGGGCGTTCACGTTCGCGGTCATTCCCTCCACCAGGCGGGATGCCAGCTCCGGATCAATGCCACCATGGCCGGTATCGGCCAGTTGCAGATCCAAGGCACAGAGGTAGTTCTCTTCGTCGAACACGGTTCCGCAGGTGGAGTTGATCAGGACTTGGGAACGCGCGTCCGACCCCACCTCTCCGAACACCGACACCGCAGCCAACGGCAAAAGGTCCGCACGCAGCTGCCGCTCGAGCTCTTCGCGTTGTGTACGTACGTAGTAGTAGATGGCCAGGTACTTATCCTGCTCCTCGCCGGCATCCACGCCATAACGCGCCTGGCTCCAATCGATATGGGTGAGACGGGATAGCTGCACACGTGTGGACTCGCTCAACCCGGTGAACCCGGTCGATGCGCCAAGGTCCTTCTCCGCCGCGCGCACCATGGCATCGATCTCGGCCACGAGCTGTGCGATGGGTACGTCGCAAACCACCCCCTGTCGGGTGAATCGGACCCGTGGGTCGAGGTATGCGCCGATGGCGGCCTCCAGCAGACGATCCAGGCGCAGGTCCGACACCCCATCGGGCTGGGCAGTGCGTTGGATGCGGAACTGGGTGGCCGGTCCGGCAACGCTCCGCCATACCGCCTGGAACAAAGGCGCGGGGGCCGTGGGATCGTCCGAGCGCCCCTCCACGATCACATCCCCATCCACGCTTTCACCCACCAGCCGCAGCGGTGATTGCGCCGCCACCTCAAGGGTGAGCACCGCGAAGAACAGCGAGTACAGGAGGGAACGGCCCATGTTACAAGGCACGAAGCTACCGGGCTGTCCAAGGCCGGTCCAGCGGAAATGGCGAAAAGATCTCAACGATCCAACTCCGGCGCCCGACACGATCGCGTACAGCGGTCCGAGGCCCAGCGCTCCGCCTCGGGGCGCGACCCGAAGACCTGGAACGGGAACGCCGGTCGTTCCATGTATTTGAACAGTTCCGCTTGCTTCCGCCCGGGAAGGTCCAGAGCCAGCACGGCCACCGGATGGCCCTGTTCGCCACACACACGGCGCAGCAACGCGCGGGCCTCGTCGGCGACCACCGCTTGGGCATTGAACTCCATCACCACGGGGGCGCGTCCGCTCCGATCCAGCGCGGCCACCAGCCGGATGAACTCCTTCATATGGCGGGTATCGACCCGTGCACCGGGTGCAAGCACGAAATGAAGCATACCCTCCTCCCGCCACAACTCGAACGGCTGCTCAAATGGCGAGTGCCCCGGCTCTTGCATGGCGCAACCTACTTCATATTCCACACCCATCCTCCCACCTTGGGGATGGATCATCCACAAGGTTCTCCACCATGGTCATCGCAACACCTCCGGTATGGGATCGCCGATGGCGGCATCGGGCAAGGCGCAGCCCACGATCATGGCGATGGTGGGCGCCACATCGGTGATGGAGACACGGCGCACCACCTCCACGTGCTTCACCCCGGCACCTACCATGAGCAGGGGCACGTTGGTGTCGTAGTTCCACGGCGATCCATGATCCGTGCCGCGCTGGTTCGCATTGGCGTACGCCGCCAGGTGCGATGGGCGCATCACATAACACACGTCGCCGCTACGCATGGGCATGAAACCACGTTGGATGCTACGCCGCAAGCCGGAAGCATGGGTATCACGGGCTAGATCGGCCGCGGTGATCGCGTCGGCCACCTGGGGGTGCTTCAGGAGTTCGTCGGCCGCGGCGCGTTGCACCACCACCGGATCGAGGCCCCGTGCTGCGATGAGCGAATCGTTCAGGAAGAGTTGTTCCTTCAGGCGCTTGCGCACCCAATGCCCGGCCCCGAACCTACGGGACAGGCCCGCCTCCACCTGATCCACGAGGGTTTTCACCTCGACGTATCCGGCACTGGCTTTCTGGTCGCGCAGGTAGGCCGGCACATCCACCACCGCATGATCAGCGGTGAGGAACAAGGTGTACTGTCCCTTCCCCACATTGGCATCCAACGCGTTCATCAACCGCTCGAGCTCGCGATCCAGGCGGAGGTACATATCCTCCAGCTCCAGGGAACGCGGCCCCATCTCGTGACCGAGCTCGTCGGGGGCACTGTAGCTGATGGCGAGCAGATCGGTCACTTGGTCGCGGCCCATCGCTTCACCCTCCAACGCTGCGAGGGCCATGTCCGTGGTGTAGGTGTTACTGGCGGGAATGAACCGAAGCAACACGGTGCTACGGCCTGATGCCTCATACATGGCCTTCACGTCCATGGGTAGGGTGGCCTTGGCCGATCCGGCGAGCGGCTCCTCATACGGGTTGTCGTCGGGCAGTGGGGTATGGTACCGATCGCGCGGAAGCAGCAGGTCCCACGGTTCGCTGAGGTACTTCCGGGCGAGGCCCCTTGCGTTGAAGGTCTTCACCCAATCGGGCAGTTCCTTCATGTACCAGGTGCTGGTGGCGAACTGGCCATCGGTGCCTTCGAAGAACCAATAGGCGGCATCGCCGGTGCGGCCGATGGGCAGGATGGCCCCTCGGTCCTTCATGGCCACACCGATGGTCTTGGAGCGCCCTTCGGTACGTCGTTCCAGCTCATCGGTGATGGTGCCACTGAGCAGGTTCAACGGCGATCGTTGCCCCTTGTGGCCGGTGCCCCCCACCCCGGAGACCGCATCGTCCTGGACGCAGTAGAGCCCACCGCCGGTGGCGCGCACGTACATATCGTTGGCCACGATGCCGTGGTGCATGGGCGTGGTACCCGTATACACGCTGGCGTGACCTGGTGCGGTATGCGTTGGCGCGTAGTCGTAGTGGGTATTACGCATGAAAGCCCCTTCGCGTACCATCCGCTTGAACCCACCATCGCCGAGATTGTCCCAAAAACGGTAGATGTAATCCACGCGCATCTGATCCACTACGATGCCGACGACGAGCTTCGGTGGGGTGGACCAGGTGGGTGCATGGTACGAGGCCGCGACCGTCCCAGCCTTCGACTGCCCGAAGGCGATGATCCGCAGGAACAAGAACGCCCCGCATAAGAGGTGTTTCATCGGTATCGCGCGAAATGGAAAGCCACAAGAGGTGTACCTC
>SSGN01000015.1 GCA_008016945.1 Flavobacteriales bacterium | reverse complement strand
TAACGATCCAGTGAAGGCAAAGGGGCGACCCGGAAACACTTCAAGCTTGGATCCGATTCCGGGGCATGCACGTTCCAGTGCTTCAAGCCCTTCTTTGATCCGGCTTTCAAACAACTCGGTACGGCCTGCATGCGAAAGAGCGACGGCATGGCTGTCCAGCCCGATCTCTATCTCAAGCCAAGCTGGGTAAGTCTCGACGGCGATCAATGTGCTCATTTCATATTCCAATGATCTCCACTCGTTGCTGATTGCCACACTTCATGCACCGGAAGTTATTCGTGTACTTGTTCCCTTTCGCCGGGATACTCACTGTGTTCGAACTTCGGCTTGTTTCACCGCATTTCTCGCACTTGTTGCAGTAGCTCATCTGGCTACCATTCTGGCTCGCGATCACCGCACCTGCGGCAGGGGTTCCTTGCTTCATGGCCGATACTGGCTGGCACTGTTCATGCTCCATCAACACGCGAACAAAGTAGGAACACTGGACCGCATTCGCGTGAGCGATTGTAGCGAAAAGCCCACAGCGCGGTAATCCGCGCGAGGACTTGCAGCGGAAAGCGCGACGGCGAGTCTTCGAGCCGACACGCCCAGAACCTTCTTCATCTGCATTTCAGATCAGCGTTCATCTGCTTCATCCGCGTCATCTGCGTTCCATTGAGCGTTCCATCCCCCTACAGCATTCCCGACACCTTGTTCCGCTTCACGAACTTCCCATACCCTTTCTTGATCCGCACTTCGCCGTTGTGTACCGCCACCTGGCCGCGGAGGATGGTGGTCTTCACCTTGCCGGTGAGTTGCATGCCTTCGTAGCCGCTGTAGTCCACGTTCATGTGGTGGGTCTTGACGCTGAGGGTGTGGCGCTCGTTGGGATCGAGCAGGATGATGTCCGCGTCGCTGCCGATGCCGATGGTGCCTTTGCGCGGGAACATGCCGAAGATCTTCGCCGGGTTGGTGGCGGTGACCTCCACGAACTTGTTCACGCTGATGCGCTTCTTGTTCACGCCTTCGCTGAAGAGCAGTTCCATGCGGTGCTCGATGGCGGGGTGACCGTTCGGGATCTTCGAAAAATCGGCGGAACCCATGGCTTTCTGGGCCATCATGAAGGGGCAATGATCGGTGGCCACCACTTGCAAGCTGCCCTGTTCAATGCCGGCCCACAGCTGCTTCTGGTCCTTCTTCTCGCGCAGGGGTGGGCTCATCACCCACTTGGCACCATCGGCCCGTTCGTAGAGCGAGGCATCGAGCAGCAGGTATTGGATGCAAGTCTCGGCGAGCACGCGCTGGCCCCGGCGGGCGGCATCGCGTACGGCGTTGAGCGCGCCTTCGCAGGTGAGGTGTACGATGTACGCGGGTACGCCTGTGTAGCTGGCCATGTCCGCGAACCGGTGACTGGCCTCGGCCTCGGTGATCTCGGGCTGGCTGAGGTAGTGGTACAGCGGCGAGAGCTTGCCTTCGCTTCGATGCTTCTGCACGAGGTAGTCGATCATGTCGCCGTTGGTGGCGTGTACGATCACCATGCCGCCGTGCTCCTTCACCTCCTGCATCAGGCCCACCATCTGGCGGTCGTCGATCATGAGCGCACCCTTGTACGCCATGAAGGTCTTGAAGCTGGTGATGCCCTCCTGCTCGATCATCTCGCGCACCTCCTTGCGCGTGTCGTCGTTGAAATCGGTGACAGCCATGTGGAAGCTGAGGTCGCCGAAGAGGTTGCCTTCCATGCGGCCCTGCCAGCTTTCCAGTGCATGCCGCAGGCTCTTGCCCTGTGTTTGAAGGATGAAGTCGATGACGGTGGTGGTACCGCCGTGCAGCGCGGCGAGCGTGCCGGTCTCGTAGTTATCGCTGCTGAAGGTGCCCATGAAGGGCATGTCCAGGTGTACGTGCGGATCGATGCCGCCGGGCAACACGAACTGGCCTTTCGCATCGATCACTTCCGCGCCCGGTGCTGACAGGTCGTGGCCGATGGCCTTGATGTGTTCGCCTTCGATAAGGACGTCCGCACGATGGAAATCAGCGGCGGTGACGACGGTTCCGTTCTTGATGAGGAGTGCCATGATCGTTCGTATTGGTGCGACTTTCCGGAGGTCGATCAATTGTGCAGCAGGTTGCTGCACAATTTCATCCGCGCCGCCTTTTTCCGGGTTTCTTCTCCAGTTCTTTCTCGATCTGTGCGGCGGTGGGCAGCAGGCGCTGCAGCTTCCGCGGCAGTTCAGCCACGAGCCTGGTGCTCCACTGCGAAACACCGATGGGCTTGTTCGTGCCCCGCAGCGCGTACTCCACGGTGAGCTTCTTCGCGCCCTTGCAGAGAAGCAGGCCGATGGTCGGTTGGTCGTCCGCATGGCGCAGCTCGGCGTCCACCGCGCTGAGGTAGAACCCCATCTTGCCCACGTACTCCGGTTTGAACGCGCCCATCTTCAGGTCGATCACCACGTAGCAACGGAGCCGCACATGGTAGAAGAGCAGGTCCATGTAGTAGTCCTCCCCTTCCACCTCCATGTGGAACTGCCGCCCGAGAAAAGCGAAGCCCACGCCCAGTTCGATGAGGAATTTCTGCACATGCTCCACCAGCCCCTGCTCCAATTCGCGCTCCCGCGCATTCACGGCAAGGGTGAGGAAATCGAAGGTGTAGGGATCCTTCAGGGTCTGTTGCACGAGGTCGGAGCGGCCGGGTGGCAGCGTGCGCTGAAAGTTGGTGATGGCCTTGCCATGACGCTTGTGCGCCCGGGCCGCGATCTGCAGCGAGAGCACCGAGCGGCTCCACCCGTGACGCACCGCAGCGGCCGCGTACCAGAGGCGGTCCTCGGTGCGCTTGACCTTGTCGAGCAGCACCAGGTTATGCGCCCATGGCAATTGTGCAGCAACCTGCTGCACAATTGAGGGGTCGGGATAGGCATCGGCGAAAGCCCGCATGTAGAGCAGGTTCCGCGGGGACAGGCCCGTCATCTCCGGGAACTCGGCGAGCAGGTCGGCACCCAGGCGGTCCACCACTTTGCTCCCCCAGCCTTCCTTCCGCTGGCGCAGGAGGATCTCCCTCCCGATGTGCCAATAGAGCTTGATCAGCTCGCTGTTCACCGACAGCGCGGCCTTCACCTGCGCCTGACGGATATGATCCTTCAAGACGGTGAGGAAGCGCGGGTAACCGGCGGGGACCACCCTGCGCGCTGGTCGTTTTACTGGCGTGCGCGGCATGTTGCCAAAGTAGAGAATGCGGCCCGTACAAACGGTGGTGACAATGATCGCAATTGTGCAGCAGGTTGCTGCACAATTACGATCGATAGCGCATCAACGCCCAGTACACCACGAACGCGACGGCCGTTCCACTGAACCACGAGAGCTGGTAAAGTACTTCCAGCGGTTTCACCCAGTAGCCGATGATGGCCACCGCCACACCCGCGACAAGTGCGATGATGGCGGCGGTGTTCACCCCCGCGTACCGGCCATCCACCATGTACAGTTCCGCGAGCACCAGTTCGCGTTTGCGCACTACGAAGTAGTCGCACAGCAGAATGCCCAGCACCGGACCGAGCAAGCCGCTGATGAAGATGAGGATGCCGCTGATCTCGTTCATGAGCCACCACGGGCAGATGAGGATGCCCACGAAACCAGCGATCACGCCGCCCACGCGGAAACTGATGCGCTTCGGGAAAAGGTTGCTGAAGGCGTTGGCCGGTGCGATCACGTTCGCCGCGATGTTGGTACTGAGCGTGGCGATGAGCATCGCGACCTGCGCGAAGATGACCACGCCCGGGCTCTTGAACTTGTCCACCAGCGATACCGGGTCCCACGGGGCATCCTCGGCGATGAGCACATCATCGAAGGCCACCACGGCCGCACTGGTGACGAAGATCCCCACAAAGGAGTAGAAGAGCATGGTGCCCGGCAGGCCGATGAACTGCCCGGCGAGCTGGTCCTTCTGGCTCTTCGCGTGGCGCGTGATGTCCGATATGCTGATGGACATGGTGGCCCAGAAGCCGACCATGGCGGTGAACCACATGAGGTATTGCCAAAACCCGACCTCGCGCGCGCTGGTGCCGCCGGCCTTGAACTCCAACAGGGCGGACTCGTTGCCCTTGCCGTCCCTGAACTGCACCTGCACTTCGCTGTCCGCACCGATGTTCACCGCGGTCAAGGCCGAGACGATCGGCACCCATTCGGCCGGTCGGCTCTCGCGTTGCTTCGTATGGATCAGTCGATAGTGCGTGGCCTTGGGTGTGCCGTCCGTGTTCAGGAGCGGCGATAGGCCGAGGGTGATCCCCGGCGCATCCGCGTATGGCAGCACCTCGATGGTGGCCTGCTGCAGTTGCTTCCCTTGATCCAGCACCTGGGTGAAGCCGCCCGCGCTCCTTGCCCCCCAGACCAGCAGGACCACGCCGATGAGGATCAGGATCGGTGCGCTCCAATCCTCCAGCCAGCGGATGCTCTCGGTGCCTTTCCAGATGAACCAGATGTTGATCAGCCAGAACACGCCGAAGCAGATGAACTTGCCAATGGTCAGCGCAACTTCTCCATCCTGACCGGTCGCGGCATTCCAAATGGAATAGATGGCCAAGCCACCGATCCACGTCTGCACACCGAACCAGCCGCAGGCCACCACGGCACGCACGAGGCTCGGGATGTGGATGCCCACCGTGCCGAACGCCGCCCGCCCCTGCACGGGGAACGGAATGCCGTATTTCACTCCGGCATGTCCGTTGAGCACCATGGGGATCGTGATCACCAGGTTGGCCAGGCCGATGATCACCAACGCCGCCTGCCAGCTCAAACCGGCCCGCATCATGTACGAAGCCAGCAAGTATGTGGGGATACAGACCGCCATGCCCACCCAGAGCGCGGCCAGGTTCCACCTGTTCCATGTGCGCTTCTCGGGCGGAATGGGCGCAAGGTCCGGGCTGTAGAGCGGGGAACGGGTGATGTCTTCCATCCGACCAGCTAATTGGAAGATCCGCTCATTAGCTGATCACATGCACGCTTCATCCGCGATGCTGATCGCCTTGCTGATGATCTCAAGGCCCTCGTCGATCCCCGCCTCGTCGATGCACAATGGCGGCGCCACGAAGATCCAGTTCCAGCGCACGAAGGTGAACATGCCGAGCTCGTTGATCTTCGCCGCGACCTTGTTCATCACGCCCATTTGGTCGGGTGTAGCGTTCCACGGCGCCATGGGCTCCTTGGTCTTGCGGTCCTTCACCAGCTCGATGCAACCCAGCAGCCCGGTATTGCGGAAGTCGCCGATGCTCGGGTGCTTCTGCGCCAGTTCGGCCACACGCTTATCGACGTACCTGCCCATGCGTGCCGCATTGTTGACCAGGTCCTCGTCCTCGTAGATCGCCAGCACCGCATTGGCAGCCGCACACGCCACCGCATGTGCGCTGTACGTAAGTCCGATCGGTAGTGGCTTCTCATCGAAGTGCTTCACGATCTCTTCGCGCACGATCAATCCACCGAGCGGGATGTAGCCCGCGGTGATGCCTTTCGCCATGCACATCATGTCCGGCACCACCCCGTGGTGGTCGATGCCGAACCACTTCCCGGTTCGTCCGAAGCCGCTCATCACCTCGTCGCAGATCGTCAAGATGCCGTAGCGGTCCGCGATGGCCTTCACGCCCTTCCAATAGCCGGGCGGGTACTTGATGCAGCCGCTGCTGCCGCTCTCCCCTTCCATCATGATCGCCGCGATGGATCCCGGTCCTTCGTACTTCACGATGCGTTCCAGATGCGCCAGCGCGTTCTCCGTGCATTCCTCCGGCGTCCGGCTGTTCCAAGGGCAGCGGTAGAAGTACGGGTTCTCCACGTGGATGATGTTCGGAACACCCTGGCTATCGTGCGGCAGCCCGCGCGGATCACCACCTGCTGATAGCGCACCGTAGGTGGCACCGTGATAGCTCTGGTACAACGTGATGATCTTGTGACGGCCGGTGTACAAGCGGGCCAGCTTCATGGCGTGCTCCACCGCCTCCGTGCCGCCGTTGGTGAAAAAGGTGCGGTTGAGCGAACCCGACGTGATCTCCGCCAGTTTCTTGCCGAGCTTCCCGCGCGCCTCGGTGATCATGCCCGGATGCACGTAGCTCACCTCGGCCATCTGCCTGGCC
>SSGN01000088.1 GCA_008016945.1 Flavobacteriales bacterium | reverse complement strand
CTCTACTTCCAGATCATGGACCCGGTGAAGGCCATGTATGAGATCGAGAACCTGCCGCTGGCGATCGAGAAGCTCACGCAGACCACGCTCCGTAACGTGATCGGCGAACTGGACCTGGACGAGACGCTCACCAGCCGCGACACGATCAACATGAAGCTGCGCCAGATCCTCGACGAGGCCAGCCACAAGTGGGGCGTGAAGGTGAACCGCGTGGAACTGCAGGACATCAACCCGCCGCGCGACATCCGCGAGGCCATGGAGAAGCAGATGCGTGCAGAGCGTGACCGCCGCGCGCAGATCATCGATGCCGAAGGCAGCAAGCGCGCCGCGGTACTTCAAGCTGAAGGTATCCAACAATCGCAGATCACCACGGCCGAGGGTCAGAAGCAGAGCCAGATCCTGGAAGCGGAAGGTGATGCACAATCGCGCATCCGTCGTGCACAGGGTGAAGCTGAGGCCATTCGCCTGGTGACCGAGGCCATCAAAGCCAGCAACGGCGACCCGACCAACTACCTCATCGCCATGAAATACCTGGAAACGCTCGGCGACCTCACCAGCGGCCAGAACAACAAGGTGATCTACATGCCCTACGAAGCCACTGGCGTGCTCAGCAGCGTGGGCGGCATCAAGGAGATGCTGGATAGCGCGAAGAAGCTGAACAGCTGATCAAGTACCGAAGCGAAGGAAGCCCTGCCCTCCCGGTGGGGCTTCTTCATTCGGGTGATAGACCCTTCCCATGGGACCGCTTTGTTCGACATGCCTAACTTCACAACACGGATTCAACTCTCGAATTCAAGTGGTATCGCTGTGGCTTACCTTCACCCTATGCCCGCCTACTCCACCCTCTCCGAAGCCGTGAACGACCTGCAGAAGCGGGGCTATACCGACGATCTCATGCTCGCCGAGAAGTGCCTGATCTGCGATGCGCGCGGCCTGAGTCTGGACCCCGCCCAGTTCGAGATCGACGAGTTCCACCGCTTTGAGGGCATGAGCGACCCCGAGGACCAGAGCATCGTGTACGCCATCAGCTCGAAGGACCACGCCATCAAAGGGATCCTGGTGAACGCCTACGGGCCTGATGCATCGAGCATGACGCAGGAGATGGTGCGGAAATTGGCGACGCATTAAGATGATCGGACCACCTGAACGTACCACCGACATGGATCTTCGACACCTGCTCACCACTGCTGCGTTATGCACCTTCTTCGCGGCTTGTTCAGACAACAGGCTGGAAGAAAAGGGCTTCCAAGTTGGACCTACAAGAGTGGAAGGTGGCACATCGGCACCGATAGGTCTGAACATGGACTCTCCGACCTTCGCCACCCGGCCGAGCGCTGTACTACTGACGGGTGTCCAGCACATACGGCTTACCACGGTGTACAAGGTGAACCTGAACAAGGAGGATAGCAGCACCTTCATCGGTTCGAATGATCGCCACTACGACTACGAGGAGGAAAGGACGCATCTGAACAACTGGAACGGCCATCTGATGCCGGGATTCGAAGCGGTGTATGGCTACAACCTGGTGAACGTATCGCACTACGATGTGCGAACCGATCGATCGCGGTTCCTATACGATCAACCTGTACTGATCAAGACGTTGTACTATCCGAGTTTCTCGAGCGACACGCTGAATGGCGCACCGGTCACACGCGACCATTTCCTTGTTACCGTCTATGATGAGGATACCAACAAAGACGGCTTCGTGAATACGCGTGATCTCCGAAGGATGCACCTATTCGACGTGAACGGGGTCCGCATGAACGATCCGATCGCTGCCAACTATTCGGTCTTTGGCTCGACGTACGACCCAGCCAACGACCGCATGCACATCTTCGCCAAGCTCGACACGAACCATAACGGCGGAGTGGAAGAGCAGGAACCGGTCCACATCCACTGGATCGATCTGAAGGACCCTGCCCGCTCCGGCAGGCTCTATTGACCGCACTTTTCGAACCTTCCCGATCTTTCTACGTATCTTTGTCCCGTTCATCGCCTTGATGAACAAGCCCCAAGCGCCCAGCTTTCGCTTCTAGCAACTGTCCAGGCGCAATCCCCAGCGGGATCCATTGCACGCCGGACACGATCACCGGGGCTTCCACAACAACACTTGAAAGGGTGTGTTCAGGGACAATGGCCTGGGCATACCGCACACCTCCCGCGCAGGGATATTCCTGCGCACATGCTTATGGAACGCAAGACGTTCAACGACCTCGGGCTCATCGAACCCATCCTGAAAGCCCTTCAAGAAGAAGGCTACACCCACCCCACACCGATCCAGGAGCAAGCCATCCCGCACCTGATCCAAGGGCGCGACCTGCTCGGCTGCGCACAGACCGGCACCGGAAAAACAGCGGCCTTCGCCATTCCTATCCTGCAGGAGCTGCACGAGCGGGGCATCGGTGCCCAGGGTGGCAAGCGCCCCATCAAGGTGCTGATCCTCACCCCCACCCGCGAACTGGCCATCCAGATCGGTGAGAGCTTCGCCGCATACGGCCGCCACTTGAAGCAACGGCACACCGTGATCTTCGGTGGTGTGGGCCAGAAACCCCAGACCGATGCCTTGCAGCGTGGGGTGGATACGGTGGTGGCCACGCCCGGCCGCCTGCTGGACCTGATGCAACAAGGTTTCGTTCACCTCAACGACCTCGACATCTTCGTGCTCGACGAGGCCGACCGCATGCTGGACATGGGCTTCATCCACGATGTGAAGAAGGTGATCGCCAAGCTGCCGCAGAAACGCCAGACGCTCTTCTTCAGTGCCACCATGCCCCCGGAGATCGCCAAGCTGGCCACCAGTATCCTCACGGATCCCATCAAAGTGGAGGTGGCCCCCGTGAGCAGCACGGCCGATACCATCGACCAGCACATCTACTTCGTGGACCGCACGGATAAGAACAAGCTGCTGCTGAGCCTGCTGGAAGGGGACACCATCCGCGAGGCGCTGATCTTCACCCGCACCAAGCACGGCGCGAACAAGGTGGCCAAGGTGCTCACACAAGCCGGTCACGCTTCGGAAGCCATCCACGGCAACAAGAGCCAAAGCGCGCGCCAGAACGCCTTGAAAGGCTTCAAGGAAGGCAAGCTCCGCGCACTCGTTGCCACCGACATCGCAGCACGTGGCATCGACATCGACGGCCTTACGCACGTGATCAACTTCGACCTGCCGAACGTGCCCGAGACCTATGTGCACCGCATCGGCCGTACGGGTCGCGCAGGCGCCAGTGGCAAGGCCCTCTCCTTCTGCGACCACGAGGAGAAGGAATACCTGCGTGATATCACCCGCTTGATCAAGCGCGACATCCCCGTGGTGGCCGAACATCCCTTCGTGATGGTGGGCGGCCCCAAGAAGGCCGAACCCGAGGTTCGCGAACCCCGACAACCACGTGGTCCAGGCCGCGGTGGTCGCCAGGGACAAGGGCAACGCCAGCCGCATGCAACACGGGCACAAGGCGAAGGGCAACAACGCAACGGTGGCCGCAACCAGCCCCGCCGCGATGATCGGGGGCCGCGCGAACAACGCCCGCAACCAGCACGCGCCGAACGTCCGGTCAATGCCGAACAGCCGCGCACCGAACAACCGACCCGACGCGAAGAAGGCCAGCGCAATGCCCCCCGACCGCAACATGGGCAACGCGACCAGCGCCCTCGGCCGGAAGGCCAACGCCGCGGTGGCCAGGACCAGCGCCCGCCACGCGAAGGCCAGCAGAACCGTCCACAGGGCGATCGCAAACCGCAGCACGATGGTCAACACGCACCTGCCCGTAACGACCGCGGCCCACGGCGGGAGGACAAGCCACGTGAGCAACGTGCGGACAACCGCGAGCCTCGCCCACAACAGGAACGCAGGCACAACCCGGCCAAACCGGACTACGCCGCCATGACGAAGGAGCTCTTTGGCGAGGAGGCAGCGCGTGAAACCGAGAAGAAGAAGGAGGAAGTCAAGAAGAAAGGGTTGCTCGGCCGTCTGTTCGGACGGTAAGGCGGTGCCTCTACCACGCGAAAGGCCGGGCTCACGCCCGGCCTTTCGCTTATCGGACGGCCTCGCTCAGGCCCGCACCGCGGTCGGCTCCGACTCCACCACCGTAGGCTTGCCGAACTGACCGCTGGCCCGCAACTCCTCCTGCAACTGCTGGCTGGTCTTTCCCGTGCCATCGTGGCGCCAGCCGGGAGGGCCGAAGATGTACATCAGCTTGTTCTTCAGCCCAGGGGCCTGCTTCACATCGCGCCAGATCTCCTGGAACTCGAAGATATTATGGGTGATGGGGTTGTTGGTGCCGGGATCGTGGCTGATACCGAACTTGGGGACAATGCCTTTGATCGGCTTCTGCCACGTGTTGTACAGGCGATCCCAAAAGGTGAAGATGCCACCGTGGTTGCGATCCAGGTACTCGGTGTTGCAGCTGTGGTGCACCACATGCACGTGGCTGGAGTTGAAGATGTTCTCCAACCAACCGTAGGAAGGCACCAGCTGCGAATGCAAGGTGAACTGGTAGAACGCGTTCACGATGAGGCACGTGGCGATCATGATGGGTTCGAAGCCCACCAACGGCATCCACAGCCAATAGATCGGTTTCACCAAGGTGATGAACCAGCCGTTGCGGATGCTGATCGTGAGGTTGTACATCTTGCCGCTGTGGTGCGGAAGATGTGCGGCCCACAGCACACGCACATTGTGCGCCAACCGGTGGTGCCAGTAGAAGTTGTGGTCGTCGGCGATGGCGCAGAGGATCCAGATATACCAAGCGAAGCCCAGCGTGGAGTACCCCAGGTACTGCTCACGGAAAGGCTCGGCCCAGGTGAAGAGGAACATGTACAACGTGATCTCGAACACGTTGGTGATCACCCGGATGATGGTGGCGCCGATGCCGATCACGAACCCCGACCAGCTCTCCTTGAGGTCGAACAGATGTTTGGCGTTGATGTATTCCAGGATGATGAGCGCCAGGAACACGGGGTACACGTACTTGATGCCGATGCCTTCGATGGCCAGTTCGGGCATCTGTGCTTTCATGTCCAGCCAAGCCTGGATCGGGTTGAAACTCATGGGGTGCCACCTGCGGTGAATAGCGCGGGCAGCCAAATGTATCCAAGTCGACCTTGCCAGCACGGTACGCCGCCATCTTTGTACCATGTCCCGCGTCCTTTCACTTCCCCTGTTGCTGGCCGGTGTTGCATCCATCGCCCAACCGGGCATCAACGGCCCCCTTACCGGGCCGCCGGAACTGATGGAGATCACCGTTTGGATGCAATGCCACGGCCCCTGCCAGACATACATCACCTACTGGCCCACCACCGACCCCGCGAACACGCAACGAACGACCGTACAGGCCTCCGACCCGGAGCGTGGCCACGCCATGGAATTCCGCCTCGGGCCCTTGCTGCCCGGTACCGAGTACCGCTATGCCGTGGCGATGAACGATGGCCGCACCCCGCCGAAGGACACCCTCTCGTTCCGCACCCAGACCCTGTGGAAGCACCGGACAGACCCGCCTCCGTTCAAGTTCGCCATGGGGAGCTGTGCGTACATCAACGAACCCGCCTACGACCGGCCGGGACGTGCCTACGGCGGCCATTACGGCATCTTCGACGCCATCGCCGATCAACGGGCCGGACCTGATGCTCTGGCTCGGCGATAACGTGTACCTACGCGAACCCGACTGGGGCAGCCGCAGCGGTTTCCTCCATCGGTACACACATACCCGATCCACCCCCGAGCTGCAACGGCTGCTACACTCCACCGCACACGCCGCCATCTGGGACGATCACGACTTCGGACCCAACGACGGCGATGCCTCCTTCGTGGGATCGGCCCTTTCGCGCGAGGTCTTCGATCTGTTCTGGCCCAACCCCACCAACGGTGTGCCCGGCGTGGAGGGTTCCACCACCATGTTCAGCTATTACGATGCGGACTTCTTCCTGATGGATGATCGCACCTTCCGCGTACCAGGCCATGTGAAGACCGCCTCGCCCGCCATGCTCGGCAGCGCACAGCTCGATTGGCTCATCCGCGCACTGCGCTACAGCAAGGCCACCTTCAAGTTCGTGGCCATCGGCAGCCAGGTCCTCAACACCGGCGCGGTGTACGAGAACTACAGCACCATGCCCCAGGAACGCGACGAACTGCTCCGGCGGATCGAAGAGGAAGGGATCAGCGGTGTGATCTTCCTCACCGGCGATCGGCATTTCACCGAACTCAGTGCCTTGAAGCTGAAGGATGGCCGCACCCTCTACGATCTCACCACCTCGCCCCTGACCTCGGGGCCCTACTCCCCCAAGGAGACCAACGCCCTCCGCGTGGAGGGCACCCTGGTGGGCGAACGCAACTTCTCCACCATCGAAGTGAACGGCCCAACTGGTGCACGCACCTTGCTGATCCGGGTCTTCGACGGAACCGGAAAGCAGCTATGGGAACGTGCCATCAAGCCAGACTGAGCGCTCGGAACCCCGTTGCGGAGCGAGGAGTGGTCCATCAGCCGTTGAAGCGACCGTGGTGCACCAGTTCCCCCAAGGGACGACGGGCGCTGTGGCGCAACTCACGCTCCTTGAGTTCCATCGGCAACTGATCGGCATCACCCGGGAAGCCCAGCACCAACACGCTCACCAGGTCCAACGCTTCGGGTATGTTGAAGGCCGTACGTACGGCAGCATTGCGGAAACCGCCGAGAATGTGAACCCCCATGCCCAACGCCGTGGCCTGCGCCGTGAACTGGGCCGTGGCCAACCCCGTGTCGTGCCAGGCATGGAAATTCTCCTGCCCGTTGCGGCTCAACGTGCGATGGGCCATGGTCAGGATCAACACCGGAGCCTTGTGCGCCCATACCTGATTGCTGGGGTTCAGCGTATCGAGGAGGGCCGCATGGCCCGGGCCACCACGCCTGGTGACCAGAAAGCGCCAGGGTTGTTCATTCATACTACTGGGCGCCCAACGCGCGGCCTCCAACACCAATTCCAGCTCCTCGTCCGTGACCACCCGATCACTGAATGCCCGCGGGCTGTAACGACCGTTCAGGATGCGATGCACTTGGTGCGTGCTTCGTCGGAGTTGCCCGAGGCTCATCGCGCGGTCACATCGAAGGTGAGCTCCACTGTATCGGAGATCACCTTGTCCCCGATGTCGGGAAAGAAGGTGCCCGACCGGTACTTGACCTCGTATTGAGCCCGATCGAACGACAGGGTGGCGGCCGCCCTGGCCTTCCCGCCTTCCATCCAGAAGATGCAATCGAAGGTATTGGGCTTGGTGATGCCCTTGATGGTGAGGTCGCCGGTGACCTTGTAATTCGGACGCCCGGGCACCGCGTCGGCGATCGCTTCCACCTTGGTGGCCTTGAACGAGGCCGTAGGATGGTTCTCCACATCGAAGAAATCACCGCTCTTCAGGTGCTTCACCAGCCGCTCGTTCATGCCCTGTTCCGTAATGTCCGTACACGTGATCCCATTCATATCCATCACCACCTCGGCACCGACCAGGGCCTGCGCATCAACAGCGATGGTCCCACCCTTCAACGCAACACGCCCCGTGTGGTCGCTGGTCAGTTTGTGCGCGGTCCAGAACAGTTTGCTCTCGGCCACATCCACGGTTCTCGAGGTTTGGGCGTACCCCTGCAAGGTGAGTAGGAGTGCGGCGGTAGCTAAGAGTCGTTCCATCATCAATTCCGTTGTGTGCGTGTTCCGCGGCCGGTCAGGTTCAACCGCGCCAAGTGTCCAACATACGGTTCAGTTCCGCGGCTTCCGTCTCGGTGATGCGTTCCAATGTGTCCGATTCCATGGTTCGCACCCGCTCGTCGATCCGCTGGAGCAGGTCCAACCCTTTGCGGCTGATCCGGACATAAACCACGCGTCGATCCGCCTCGCAGCGCTCCCGCTCCACCAATCCCTTGGCGATGAGCTTATCGGTCAACCGCGTGGCGTTGGGCGAACGGTCGATCATCCGTTCCTTCACACAGTGCATGTTCATACGGTCCTGGGCTCCACGCAGGATCCGCAGGATGTTGTACTGCTGTGGGCTGATGTCGAACGGCTTGAACAATTCGACCTGTCGGCTCTTGAACCAGCCGGCGGTGAACATGATGTTCAACATCGCCTTCTGCCTTTCACTCTCGAACCGGCTTTTCAACTCCTCATCGATCCGCGCCATGGCAGGCAAAGGTACGCATTATTCTCCATGGTGAATTTCGCCACTGACCTTCGGTAGCCTACCGAGCAACAGATCGGTGCCGTGCCGGTCGCCAAACCATGGTCATGTGGACCCTCAGGAACCGGATGCGATACTTTTACACCCGTACGAAACCGTCCCATGCGCTACCCCACTCTGCTGCTTTGCACCACGCTGCTGGCCGCCTGCACCACCACGGAGCCCAACAATACCACGCCCCCCCCCACGCCCGCCCCATCGTCCAGTACGAGCTCCACGGTCTCCACCACCTCCGAGCGCGACAGTTGGCAAATGCCGCAGGAGGTGTTCATGCTCATGGGCAATGACCTCCGTGGCCGTAGCATCGCGGACCTGGCCGCAGGCGATGGCTATTTCACCTTCAAGCTGATCGAGGTGGGGGCCAATGTGATCGCCATCAGCGACGACCAGCGCCAGATCGATGCGATCGAAACGCGCAAGCAGGAGATGAAGCTGGGCGATGATCGTCTGCGCACCCGGCTCGCGCCCAAAGGCCAGGCGGGGCTGGCACCCGAGGAGGTCGATGCCTGCCTCCTCGTGCATAGCTACGTGAGCATTCCGGACAAGAAGACCTACCTGCAACAGGTGTATGCAGGAACAAAGATGCCCAAGCCCCTGTTCATTCTCGAATGGCTCAATACCGAAACTCCGATCGGCCCGCCGATGACGGATCGGATCTCCAGTGATCGCATCATGGACGATGTGGGGCTGGCCGGATACACCGATGTAGGCGCCTACTCCACCAAGATCCCCAACCAAGTGTTCCTCTTCGCCTCCTACCAGACCGGGCTGGGCGATGAAACACAAGGCATGGATCCTGCGCAACTAATGGGGCAGTGATACCCTTGGGACTTCCAGTACCCGCCGATCCACTTGCTCTCACCGAGCGACCCGCTCCGTAGGCCCTGCGCGCGACAAGTCTCCCGTATCGGCCGGTGGTTCGGATCGCCGCACCTCCTCGGCCGTTGTTGAATGTCCTAGGTCCTGCATAGTGTGGTGTCCCCTAAGTTGGTTAACTGAAGATCTGCCCCTATTTCGTCTTCATGCAAGGCGGAACATGCGCGGCGTAGCGGGCGCTACGGCGAAATGTTCCAACACAGCAGGAAGGCGAAAGAGGGTCGGAGATGGTTAATGAACTTAGGGGACAGCACACTAGGGTTCGCCTCAACGCGGTAACCATTTCACATCCTCGCCGGGCTGGATGGCCACGCCTTTGTATCCGGTGAACAGGTTGGCCCAAAGCACTTTGGACCAGGCGTACATCACTGGTGCCGTGACCAGGAACGCGCCCAACAACGCGAGCAAGCGTGTGGTGGGCGAACTGTTCGGAAAGAGCACCACCATGGCCACGTACACCGATACCCCGAGCGCTACGGACAGGGCATAGCTCACGTACATACCGCCGTAGTAGAACCCGGGTTCCGGCTCGAACTTGCGGCGGCATACGCTACAGGCTTCGAGCAGATCACCGGTATGGGAGAGGTCGTAGGGATTGCGGGTGACGAAGAAGTCGCCCTCATGACAATGCGGGCATTTCCGATTGATGACACTATAAAGTTTGGAGCCCTTCTTCAGCATGGCACAAAGGTAGATCGGCATGCACGCTGGGGCGGGAAAAGACCACCGATGTGCGCTGGGCCGCTCACTTCAACTTGTCCGCGAACACCTTGCGGAACTTGTCCAGCTTCGGGCGTATCACCATTTGGCAATAGCCCTGCTCGCCGTTCTGGGCGTAGTAGTCCTGGTGGTAATCCTCTGCCGCGTAGAATGCCGTGGCCGGGACGATCTCGGTGACCAACGGTGCCCGGAAAGCACCGCTGGCATCCAACTTCGCCTTGTACGCTTCGGCTATACGGCGTTGCTCGTCGGTATGGTAGAAGATCACCGATCGGTATTGCGTGCCCACATCGGCACCTTGGCGGTTCAGCGTAGTGGGGTCGTGGGTCTGCCAGAACACTTCGAGGATCGCGTCGTAGCCGATCACCTTCGGGTCGTACACCACACACGCCACTTCGGCGTGGCCGGTGGTGCCGGTGCACACTTCACGATAGGTAGGGTCCTTCACATGTCCGCCCATGTATCCGCTGGTCACGGTGTGCACGCCCTTGAGTTCCGTGAAGATCGCCTCCACGCACCAGAAGCATCCGGCACCGAGGGTGATGGTATCCAAGCTTGCGTCGACCATGGTGTTCATTTGAACGGGATCATGTGGTGTTGTGGATCGGGCCGTACCTCCGCTGCAGGCCACCCCGGCAAGGGCCAGGGAATACGCCGCCAGACGCGCCCCCCCTACGAAAAGCCTTCCGTCGTTGATCTTCATCCTGCTGGTGCCTCCCCCGGGCATCGACCGGAGACCACAAAGATCATTCCGCGAGCGATGCCGCCAACGCCTTGCCGATGCGCTCCACCACCCCCACCACCAGCGCGTTGCCCATGAAGAATGCGCGCCACGTATCACTTACCCCGGCGGTGTGCCCATCCGGGAACATGGTGAGCCGCTCCAGCTCTACCGGAGTGAGGCGCCGGTAGCGCTTGCCATCCACGCAAACCACGTGCTTGAACCGCGATGCTCCGCGCCCCCCCTCGCCCGTGATGATGGTACGGGCCGGGCGGTCCAATGGGTCGGGGAACGCCATGGCGCCTTCGGAATACGCATAGCTGTGGCCGCCGGAGCTTGACCGTGCTTCACGTTTGGCCCCCTTCAGGTAGCGCCATTGTGGAAGTTCCTTGGCGGTGATGTAGTACTCGGCAGGGACTTCGCCCTCGGGTTGCAGGTGGTCGCCCAGGCTGGCCATCGGCCCTTCGTAGGCGGATCCCACGGTGCCGGTGAACACCATGCCGGCGATCATGACGCCCGCGTTCTTGAACGGCGACCGCCCTTTGCGCGCACCGAACTCCTTGGACAGCACATCCAATTCCTGCGCGATACTGAACTGGGAAAGACCGGTCTTCATCACGGCCGGAAAAGCCCGGGCCAACACCCCGTCATCGCAAAGCCACTGCGCCGGCAACGACTTCCGCAGTGCTTTGAACTGAGCGGTGCTCTTATGATAACCGAGGAGGAACACCCGGCGCCTACGCTGAGGCATGCCGTACTCCGCCGCGTTGATCACGCGCCACTCCACCGCATAGCCCAGTTGGTCGAGCGAGCGTAGCATCACACCAAGGTCGCGCCCGCGCTGGCCAACGGGCGAGCCCAACAGGCGATCCACGTTCTCCAACAGCAGATAACGCGGCTTGTTCTTCTTCTCTTGAAGGATGCGGTGGATCTGCCACCAAAGCACCCCCTTCTTACCCTGGAGCCCTTTGCTGTTCTTGAGCGTGCTGGCCACCGAGTAATCCTGGCACGGGAAGCCCCCCACCAACAGATCGTGATCGGCGATGGCCTTCGTCGCCACCGTGGCGATGTCCGCAACGGTATGATGCGCTGCGCCGAAGCGGTTCATGTACACCTCGGAGGCATGCTGCTTGCGCCGACCGGGCTCCCACTGGTTGCTGAACACCACCTCGAAGCCCATATCGCGGCCCGACGCCCGCTCCAGACCAAGCCGGAAACCACCCACACCAGCGAATAGTTCCGCCACGCGGACCACCTCCTTCGCCTTGCGTTTCGCCATTTCGGGGCCGAACATAGCGCCCGTTGTACCGCCATCCGGAGCCCTCCTTGCACGGACGTTAACCATGCGATGTGGATGGAGAACGCGCCGCACATTACTTTCGCACCGCTCTGCGGGAGTAGCTCAGTTGGTAGAGCATCAGCTTCCCAAGCTGAGGGTCGCGGGTTCGAGTCCCGTTTCCCGCTCACTCCGAGGCGGCCACCATGGCCGCCTCGGCTTTTTGTCCCCCTTTCACGCTTCTTCCGGCCCGTTGCGGCACCAAGTGCCACCGCCAAGGGGTAACCTACATTTGACGGTGGGTTAACACAGGCCCATCCCACCCGACCGGACCTTTGTGCCCGACAACGAACATGAGCACGAACATGACCGGAAACTTGGTTCAGCAGGTGTTGTTGGTGGATGACGAACCGGATATCCTGGAACTGCTGCGCTACAACTTAGAACGTGAAGGGTATGCGGTACACACGGCCCTCAACGGTAAAGAGGCCCTGAAACTCGCGAAGAGTATTCGACCGAACCTGATCGTGCTGGACATCATGATGCCCGGCATGGACGGTGTGGAGGTATGCATGCAGCTGCGCCAGTTGCCCGAGTTCAAGCACACGGTGATCGCCTTCCTCACCGCCCGTGGAGAGGATTATTCGCAGATCGCCGGCTTCGAGGCGGGCGCCGACGACTACATCACCAAACCCGTTCGCCCCAAGGTGTTCGTTAGTAAGGTGAAGGCGCTTCTGAAACGCAGCGGCGGTGAGCGTACCGAAGACCGCCTCCTGGAGGCCAACGGTGTTTCCGTGGACCTGGAAAAAGTGCTGGTGACCGTGGATGGCCGCGAACTCCAACTCCCCAAGAAGGAGTTCGAACTCCTCAGCCTGCTGATCGGCAAGCCGGGTAAGGTGTTCAAACGCGACGAGATCTACGGCCAGGTATGGGGCAACGACCTTTTCGTGGGCGACCGCACGATCGATGTTCATATCCGGAAACTCCGGGAAAAGATCGGCGATGAACGCATCAAGACGATCAAAGGCATCGGCTACAAATACGATGCCTGAACACAGCTGCGCTTTCCTCCTATATTTGCCGCCCCTTGCAACGACATCCCGGGTTGCTTGGGCGAATGTTCGGGGTGTAGCGCAGCCCGGTTAGCGCGCGTCGTTCGGGACGACGTGGTTGTAGGTTTGTTTTCTTTCATCTCGACAAACTTCAAGCCCTGGTGACCTGGTCGCCAGGGCTTGTTCGTATCGCCGGCCAAGGCACCATTCCTCCGCCAATTCCGGCCGTTGCCCGGACTCCACCTCCCTTGCCGGGGGTGGCAAGGCATCCTTTCCCAGGTCGCACACGTCTTCTTAT